>NZ_LZJE01000095.1:0-7370 GCF_001666865.1 Mycobacterium sp. E136 | reverse complement strand
CCGCCCGGCGCCGGGCCTCGCACCACCACACCCGCGTTGGGATTCAGCGTGGAGACCCACCGCGCCACGACGTCGGCCGCGGCGCAGGACCGGACGTCGGCCGGCGTCATCACGACCGCGAGATCGGCGGCGGCCAGGGCGGTCTCGGCCGCCGCGGTCGACCGCCTCGGGACGTCGCACACGACGGTCGCCCGGCCACGACTGCCGGCGTCGATCACGGCGCCGAGCGGTCCCGGATCGACATCGGCACCGCCACGGCTGCCGGACAACACGCTGACGCCCTGCACGCGGGGCAACGCCTCTCGCAGCGAGGCAAAGTTCAGTCGTCCGCCCTGCAGCTGCAGGTCCGGCCAGCGCAGCCCCGACTCGGCCTCGCCGCCCATCACCAGATCGAGGCCGCCGCTCCACGGGTCGACGTCGATCAGCAAGGCTTCGGGGGCGGCCAGTGCGAGCGCCGACGCGAAGACCGATGCGCCCGCGCCCCCGCGGCCGGCGATGACCGCGGCCACCGCGCCGCGGTCCGCCTCGTCGGGCAATCCCTCGGAGGCCTCGGCCAACTCGGCCATCAGCTCGCCATCCTGAGTGGGCAGGGTCAGCACCCGTTGCGCGCCCACCGCGATCGCCACTCGCCAGTCCGCTTCCGCCGGTTCGCCGCGGCCCACCACAACGACCCGGGTGCGACGGGGCAGCGCGCGGGCGACACATCGCTGGGCGCCCGTGGTGTCGAGCACTATCGCCGCCGCATCGGTCCAGACTTTGCGGCTTGACGGTTCCGGCGCGTGAACGACCGATACGCCCGCCGCAGCGCACACCCGGTCCACGTCGTCCCGCAGGACGGGGTCCGCGACAACCACGAGATATCCACTGAGCGAAGCCACCCCTTCACCCTGCGGCCTGCCGTCGGGGCGGCGCTACGGACGGCGCCTGATCTGTGTATCAACCCGGGCTTGGGGATGGCACGGCAACGCGATCGCGGACCGAAAACGAGATTCCGCAACCGCCGTGAATGGCAACACATATCCGGATTGCGAAAGGTCCCGAAAAAGGGACGACCCCCGCCAGGGGGGGAGGAGGCGGAGGTCGTCGTGTATCAGCCCCGGGGGGTCGGGCTGATGCACACCCGACATAAGCCGGGTAAGGCTCACTATACACACGCCAGTCCGCCTCGGCGCAAGTGCTGAACCCGTAGGAAAGCGGGTCGTTTCACAGAAGTGTGGTGTCTCCGACACCTGTCATAACCTGCCATTTTGTACACTCCTCCGGCGTTTGTCACATGCGGGCCCTTATGCTGGCGGCGTGAGCGCATCTGGACCGGCTGCCGAGGCGGGCGACGCTCCGCAGACGGCCGCGTCGACGGACGCCCCGGTCCGAACCGCCGCCTTCTTCGATCTCGATAAAACGGTCATCGCCAAATCGAGCACTCTGGCCTTCAGCAAACCTTTTTTTGAGCAAGGACTTTTGAATCGACGGGCCGTCTTGAAGTCCACGTACGCCCAATTCCTGTTTTTGATGTCCGGCGCTGACCACGACCAGATGGACCGTATGCGGGCTTATGTGACGAACATGTGCACCGGTTGGGACGTCGAGCAGGTCAAGTCAATCGTCAGCGAAACCCTGCATGACATCGTCAACCCCCTGGTCTTCGCCGAGGCGGCGGAGTTGATCGCCGACCACAAACTGTGTGGCCGTGACGTGGTCATGGTGTCGGCTTCAGGTGAGGAGATCGTGGCGCCGATCGCCCGGGCGCTGGGCGCCACGCACGCGATGGCGACCCGGATGGTCGTCGAGGACGGCAAATACACCGGAGAGATCGCCTTCTACTGTTACGGCGAGGGCAAGGTCGCCGCGATCCGGGAACTGGCCGCGCGCGAGGGCTACGCGCTCGAGCATTCCTACGCCTACTCCGACTCGATCACCGACCTCCCGATGCTCGAGGCCGTGGGCCATCCGAGCGTGGTCAACCCCGACCGCGCGTTGCGCAAGGAGGCCGTCGCCCGGGGCTGGCCGGTGCTCAACTTCTCCAATCCGGTGTCGCTACGCGACCGGATTCCGGCGCCGTCGGGTGCTGCGGTGGCCACCACTGCGGCGGTGGGGATCAGCGCGCTGGCGGCCGGCGCACTGACGTATTCGTTGCTGCGGCGCTTCGGTTTCTAGCCAACTCTTCGCGCGCCAGCTACCGGCTCTCGTAACAATCCGGACTACTGCAGATTTGGCCCTTGATGTGACCGCGGTCACGGGGTACAAAGGAACCACGGAAGCTTGGAGAGGCTAAGGCCGAGTCGGAAGAGAAGGCTCGGACTCCCGCTTCAGGCTCCCCAGCACGGAACCCGGCACCCACGCGGAGCACATGCCGCGGAATAGGCAAAAGTGTTGCGGGCCTGCGTATTTGCGAAGAGCGGACGACTATAGCGGCCCTTTGGGTGGGGTTGCAGTCGAGGCGCATCGACAAGACGCCGAGGCCACCCACGCAACCCACACGAGCACGCATGGTAACCGGTGTCCGTGCTAGCGGGCGACGAGCCGAACCACGTTCGGAGCGTCGCCCGCTTCGCGTTTTCCAGCAACTCTCTTAAGACGACGCAGCGGCCTGCGCGATCGACAGTGCTTCGCGGGCGCCGTCGTGCAATGCGCGGCAGCTCAACAGGATCCACGCCGTGAGACCGTCGGGCGTTCCCGACGAGAAGCCGCGGGCCGCGGCGGTGTAGTCACCCGACTTGCGCATCCAGTGCACCTCCGGAACGCCCAGCCCGTGCGGATCGAGCCCGGTGGTGATCGTCACCAACCGCGACGCCGCTCGCGCCACCACACCATCGGCGATACCGAACGGCGCGAGCGTGAGCAGTTCGCCGTGCACGACGGCGGCCAGCACGGGGGCGGGCACCCGGGTGCCGCCGGTGAGGATGTCCGCCAGCAGCGTCAGCCGCGTGCTCACGTCGGGCTCGTGACGCGGACGGCCCAATCGGTCGTCGTCGGCGAGGTCCGCGGCCGCCAACGCGTGCAGGCGGGCGACGGCCTGCAGCGGCGCGCGCTGCCACACTCCCACCAGGGCGGTGGCCCCACCCTCGACCGCCTCGGACACCCGCAGCGCCCCGGCCAGCACCGGGTCGGCGGTGCCGTCGTCGGACAGTTGCAGCGCACCCCCGTCCAGCACCGAGGACGCGCGGGCGGCCCGCAGCGCAGCCTCCGCGGCGCTCTTCGGCCAGCCTCGAAGGTTGGTCCGGTGCCGGTGCGCACGGCCCAGCGCTTCGCGGGCCTCCTCGGCCGCCTCCGCCACCCCCGGCAGTTCCGCCAGCGGCGCCAACGGGTCTCTCGCGAAGCCACCGGTCACGGCGCACACGCTAGCCGACCGTCGAGCGCCCCAGCCACGATGCTTCGCGCCGTCGGCGAAGCCGATGTCGCATGCCAACACGTGCGGCAGCCAAGGTGACTACCCTCACAGACATGGCAGAGACATCGGCGCAGCACGCTCACGGTCCGTCCGTCTATCCCCCTTCTCCCGAGTTCGCCGCACAGGCGAACGCGACGGAGGATCTCTACCGCCAGGCCGAGAAGGACCGGCTCGCGTTCTGGGCGGAGCAGGCCAACCGCCTGTCGTGGGAGACCCCCTTCAGCGAGGTGCTCGACTGGTCGGAGGCTCCGTTCGCCAAATGGTTCGTCGGCGGAACGCTCAACGTCGCGTACAACTGTGTCGACCGCCACGTCGAGGCGGGAAACGGCGACCGCGTGGCCCTGTACTGGGAGGGCGAACCGGATGGCGACTCACACGCGCTGACCTATGCGCAGCTCAAAGACGAGGTCTGCAAGGCCGCCAACGCGCTGACCGAACTCGGACTGCGCACAGGTGATCGGGCCGCCATCTACATGCCGATGATCCCCGAGGCGATCATCGCGATGCTGGCGTGCGCGCGCCTCGGCGTGTTGCACAGCGTCGTCTTCGCCGGATTCTCCTCGTCGGCGCTGGCGGCCCGCATCGAGGACGCCGAGGCCAAGTTGGTCATCACCACCGACGGGCAGTATCGCCGCGGCCAAGCGGTGCCGTTGAAAAACGCCGCCGACGAAGCGGTGAAGGGCCAGGCATCCGTCGAGCACGTGCTGGTGGTGGCGCGCACCGGCATCGACGTGCCGTGGACCGAGGGCCGAGACGTGTGGTGGCACGAGGTCGTCGAAGACGCCTCCACCGAACACACCCCCGAGGCGTTTGATTCCGAGCATCCGCTGTTCCTGCTGTACACCTCGGGCACCACCGGCAAGCCCAAGGGCATCGTGCACACCTCCGGCGGCTTCCTCACCCAGTCGTCCTACACCCACTACTACGTGTTCGACGCGAAGCCGGAAACCGACGTGTACTGGTGTACCGCCGACATCGGCTGGGTCACCGGACACAGCTACATCGTGTTCGGCCCACTATCGAACGGGTGCACCCAAGTGGTGTACGAGGGCACCCCGAACTGCCCGAGTGAGCACCGCCACTTCGAGATCATCGAAAAATACGGTGTGACAATCTATTACACGGCGCCGACGCTGATCCGGACCTTCATGAAATGGGGCCGCGAGATCCCCCAGGGCCACGATCTGTCCAGCTTGCGTCTGTTGGGGTCGGTGGGCGAGCCGATCAACCCGGAGGCCTGGCGGTGGTACCGCGAGGTAATCGGCGGCGATCGGACGCCGGTGGTCGACACCTGGTGGCAGACCGAGACCGGAGCGATCATGATCTCCCCGCTACCCGGTGCAACGGCGGCGAAGCCGGGCGCTGCGATGGCGCCACTGCCGGGCATCACAGCCAAAATCGTCGACGACGAGGGCAAGGAACTGGCGCCCGCCGCGGATGGCGACGAGCCCGTCACCGGCTACCTGGTTCTCGACCAGCCGTGGCCGGCTATGTTGCGTGGTATCTGGAAGGACCCGGAGCGGTACCAGGAAACGTATTGGAAGCGGTTCGAGAAGCAGGGTTGGTATTTCGCCGGCGACGGAGCCAGGATCGACGCCGACGGCGACATCTGGGTGCTCGGCCGCATCGATGACGTGATGAACGTGTCCGGACATCGCATCTCGACCGCGGAGGTCGAGTCGGCGCTGGTCGGACACTCCGGCGTCGCCGAGGCCGCGGTCGTCGGCGCCAGCGACGAGACCACCGGCCAGGGCATCTGCGCGTTCGTCATCCTCGAATCGCACGCCAAGGACAGCGGTGACGACATGGTGGCCGAGCTACGCGAGCAGGTGGCCAACGAGATCGGAAAGATCGCCCGGCCCAGGGAGATTCACGTCGTGCCCGAGCTGCCGAAGACCCGCAGCGGCAAGATCATGCGTCGACTGCTGCGCGACGTGGCCGAGGGCCGCGAGCTCGGCGACACCTCAACCTTGGTGGATCCCAGCGTGTTCGAGGCGATCCGGGCCAGCAAGTAGCGGATCGGCTCAGCCGGCCGAACCGATCGGGACGAAACCCGTTCCCGGTCGGTTCTTGGCCGTGATGTCGGCCAGCTGTGTGTTGAACGACATGGTCACCGCGGGCGTGTGCAGCGGGATGTACTTGATGACACACGTCGGCAGGGCCTCGGAGAACGCCCCGTGGATCATGCCGACGAGCCGGTTGTTGACCGTGACGGGCGCGCCCGAGTCGCCGGGCTGACCGCACACCTGGTTGACGATGGTGCCCGGATCCTTGCCCGGGCCCCAGGTGACCCCGCAGGAGTAGCCGGTCGTGCGGCCGAGTTTGCACGCGATGTCACCCGAGACCGGATCGGGGCCCAACCCGTCGATCTGAAATCCGTTGACGTTGTTGACCGGGCGCACCTTCTGCGGATCGAACTGGATCACCGCGTAGTCCAGCGCGTCGTTGCCCGCCACCATCGTGCCGACCACACCGGCTGCGTCGGCGCCCTCGGCGCTGACCTTGGCGCCGGGGCCGCCGCAGTGTGCGGACGTGAAGCCGATGAGCCGCCCCTGGCTGTCGTGGCCAATCGTCGTGAGAGTGCACAGCGTCTCGCCGTCGACCACCAGGCCCGAGCCGCCACCGAGCGGGACCGGCTCTTGCGCCTGACCCACGGCGGGCGTCGATACGAGGGCGGCCGCGACGATGGCGATGGCGGCGGCGAGACGGCACAAGAACAGGCCGCTGGTCTTCACGTGAACGTTTCCCCTATCGACGCGCCCCGACCTGCCCTGCCAGTGATCCGGCCAGTCTATCGTCGGCCGGCATCGTTTGAGCGCACGCCACATGGCAACATGAGTCGCGACCGACTCCATCGCCGGCGGCGCCGGCAGTGGAACCAACGCCGGGACAGCCGGTGATCCGGCCGATGCGGGAGGAACCGTCGTGAGCGATCGCAGGAATGGCGCGCCGACCACCGTCACGTCGATACCGCTGGTGGACCCGCATGCCGCCAAGGCCGATCCGTCCATCGGCGACCTGGTCAAGGACGCGACCGCTCAAGTGTCGACGCTGGTGCGCGCCGAGGTCGAGTTGGCCAAGGCCGAGATCACGCGCGACGTCAAGAAGGGGCTGACCGGCAGCGTCTTCTTCATCCTCGCGCTGGTCGTGCTGTTCTACTCGACGTTCTTTTTCTTCTTCTTCCTCGGCGAACTGCTCGACCTGTGGCTGGTCAAGTGGGCGGCGTACCTGATCGTGTTCGGCCTGATGGTCGTCGTCACCGCGATCTTCGCGTGCCTGGGTTATTTCAAGGTGCGCCGCATCCGCGGTCCGCAGAAGACGATCGAATCGGTCAAGGAGATCCCCGAGGCACTGACGCCGGGCCACGACAAGTCCAAGGAGCTCGCCTCGGGCGACGGAAAGCCGGCGGCGACGTCCGACCCGTCGGGCTGGTAAATGCCCCCACCCGCCCCGTCGGTCGTCCGCATCGACGGGCCGTGGCGCCATCTCGAGGTGCACGCCAACGGGATTCGCTTCCACGTGGTCGAAGCGCAGCCCGACACGGCCGCGGGTTCCGAACGGCCACTGGTGATCCTGCTGCACGGCTTCGGCTCGTTCTGGTGGTCGTGGCGCCATCAGCTGCGCGGGTTGACCGGTACCCGGGTGGTCGCCGTCGACCTACGCGGGTACGGCGCCAGCGACAAGCCCCCGCGCGGTTACGACGGCTGGACGCTGGCCGGTGACACCGCCGGTTTGGTACGCGCGCTGGGGCACAAGTCCGCGACCCTGGTCGGGCACGCCGACGGCGGTCTGGTGTGCTGGGCCACCGCGGTGCTGCATCCGCGCGCGGTCCACGCGATCGCGGTGGTGAGCTCCCCGCATCCGTCCGCGCTGCGCGCCTCCGCGCTGCGCCGCCGCGACCAGGGCCGCGCGCTGTTGCCGTCGATGCTGCGCTACCAAGTGCCGATGTGGCCCGAGCGAACGCTGACGCGACATAACGCTG
>NZ_LZJE01000094.1:0-525 GCF_001666865.1 Mycobacterium sp. E136 | reverse complement strand
GCGACGAGCCGACATCGAGGTGCCAAACCATCCCGTCGATATGGACTCTTGGGGAAGATCAGCCTGTTATCCCCGGGGTACCTTTTATCCGTTGAGCGACACCCCTTCCACTCGGGGGTGCCGGATCACTAGTCCCGACTTTCGTCCCTGCTTGACGTGTAGGTCTCGCAGTCAAGCTCCCTTGTGCACTTACACTCAACACCTGATTGCCGTCCAGGTTGAGGGAACCTTTGGGCGCCTCCGTTACTTTTTAGGAGGCAACCGCCCCAGTTAAACTACCCGCCAGGCACTGTCCCTGAACCGGATAGACGGTTCGAGGTTAGAGGCCCAATACGATCAGAGTGGTATTTCAACAACGACTCCACAATCACTGGCGTGACTGCTTCATAGTCTCCCACCTATCCTACACAAACCGTATCGAGCACCAATACCAAGTTGTAGTGAAGGTCCCGGGGATAACAGGCTGATCTTCCCCAAGAGTCCATATCGACGGGATGGTTTGGCACCTCGATGTCGGCTCGTCGC
>NZ_LZJE01000093.1:0-24314 GCF_001666865.1 Mycobacterium sp. E136 | reverse complement strand
CCGCTGGCCCTGCTCAAGCTCGGGCCGAACCGCGGTTATGAGGCCATGATCACGGGGCACAGGGTCCCCGCCGCCGAGCTGCGCGAGTGGGGAGTCGCCGCGTCGGTGGTTCCCGCCGAACGGCTGCACGACGAGGCGCTGCGGTATGCCCGCGCCATCGCCCACCATTCGGCGGACGGGCTGATGGTCGGCAAGCACGCACTCATCACGTTCTGGCACGCGGTCGAGAATCCGGCGAAGCCGATACGGGCCTGCGGGCGCGCCAGGTACATGTCGTCCGCGACGACCAGGATGTCGGCGGCAAGGGCGAGGTTCATCCCCGCCCCCAAGGTCGCACCCTGACATGCGGCGATCACCGTCTTCGGAAACTCCAGCCAGTTCGTGAGGTGGCGGTGCAGCCTGCGCGCGTTGCCCATCCGGGCCGTCTGGGGCAGCTTCTTGCCCTTTGTCAGGCCGGCCTTTTCGACGGGGAGCCTGCGGACGTCGTCACCGCTACAGAAGTCCTTGCCGTCAGCGGCCAAAATGACGACCTTTACATCGTCGTCGTTCTCGGCTTCGTCGAGATGTTTCTTGAAAAGCGTGTGCATATCGGGCGACAGGATCGCGTTGCGCCTGTCAGGCCTGCTGATCGTGATCTGCGCAATGTGCCGTTCGATGACGTCGTAGCGGACCCAGTTCTCGTCGACCTCGATATCGCCCGCGGTCCCATCGTCAGCGCTCACCACACCCCGATTCCACGCAGCAGATTGTACATCTGAACATATTCCGCTCTATTGTTACATAGATGATAGGGTCGCCACGTGCCGACGATGACTATCAGCAAGGACGTCGCGGCAAGCGCCGAGGCGGTGTGGGCGATACTCGCCGACTTCGCCGATGTCCGGTGGATACCGGTGATCAACGACGTCGAGATCGAGGGTGACGGTCCGGGCATGAGCCGCAAGATCCGCGGCTCCACCGAGGGTGAGCCGACGGTCGAGACGCTGCTGTGGATTCGGCCTGCGCAGAGACAGATCGCCTACCGGATCACCAACAACCCGCTGCCGGTCAGCCACTTCGAAGCCGTCGTGTCGGTAACCGAATCCGAAGGCCGCGACTGCCGGGTCGGCTGGGAGGTGGAGTACGAACCATCCGCCGACGACGCGAGTGCGCGGGAGAGCATCGAACTGGTTTACGGGATGATGGCCGACTGGCTGGCGACCGCGGCGACCAACACCGCCACGTAGTCTTGGAACAGATATACAGCATCTGTTCATTAGTCTAGAATGTTGCCGGTGATCGACCCCCTGGACCTCGTGCTCATCAGCGTCGACGACCACACCGTCGAACCTCCCGACATGTTCAAGGGCCGGGTCCCAGCTCGATTCGCCGACGACGCCCCAAAGATCGTGCAGGACAACGACGGTGTGTGCTACTGGGAGTACGCGGGGCTGCAGATGCCCAACATCGGACTCAACGCCGTGGCGGGCCGGCCCAATGACGAATGGGGCTTCGAACCGTCACGCTTCGAGGACATGCGCAAAGGCTGCTACGACGTCGGCGCCCGGGTCGACGACATGAACGCGGCGGGTGTGCTGGCGTCGCTCTGCTTTCCCTCGTTCCCCACCATCTCCGGAGCGCTGTTCACCTACCGTGGGGAGCGAGACATCTCCGAGTTGATGGTCCGCGCGTACAACGACTGGCACATCGAGGACTGGTGCGGTCGGCATCCGGACAGATTCATCCCGATGGGAATCCTCCCGCTGTGGGACCCTGTGCTCGCGGCAGGCGAAGTCGCGCGCCTCGCCGCGAACGGATGTCGTGCCGTAACCGTGCCTCAGCACATCGGGAGCTACGGCCAGCCACCATGGCAGGACCCACAATGGGACCCGCTGTGGGAAGCGGTGTGCGAACACGAAACGGTCGTCAACATCCACATCGGCACCGGCGGCGGCGTACCTGTCCCGTCGGACCAGACCACCTACCTCGCGTACAACTCCATGCTGGCGATCGACACCATGAGGTTCACTGCGGACCTGCTGTTCTCCCCCGTCGTCGTCAATTTTCCGACCATCAAGTTCGCCCTCTCCGAAGGCGGCATCGGATGGATTCCGTTCCTGCTCGAGCGGTTCGAGGACATCTACTCCCGGCAGCGTGCGTGGACCGGTGACGATCTCGGTGAAGGTCTGACCCCGACGGACGTCTTTCGACGCAACTTCATGTCGTGCTTCATCCGCGATCGCGTCGGGATCGAGATGCGCGAGCGGATCGGGACCGAGACCATCTGCTGGGAGATGGACTACCCACACTCAGACAGCAGCTGGCCGGATGCGCCCGAGCAACTTGCGGCGCAACTCGAAGGATGTTCGCCCGACGAGGTCGAGGCGATCACCTGGCGAAATGCCGCGCGCGCCTACGGGTACGACGGTGTCGAGCGTCTCGGACGGCAAAACTGCACGGTGGGCGCACTGCGGGAGAAGATCGCGGGTCTCGACCTGTCGGCGCCGAAGGTCGATGCGGGCCGCGCACCCAAGGCCGGCACCACCGCGATCACCTACGGCGAGATGAAGGAGCGGATGGCGTCGATCATCCGCGGCGGCACGTGACCGAACGCGACTACGGTGTAGCCCTCACCGACGCGGATCGTGCGTTCCGCGACGAGGTTCGCGCCTTCCTGTCCTCGTCGCTGACTCCCGACCTGCTCGACCGGGACGGCGGCGAGACCACTCGCCTCGATCGGATGCGGATGTGGCAGAGTCGACTGCACGCTGCGGGACTGGCGGCGATCTCCTGGCAGACGGAGCACGGCGGACGCGCCGCGACACCGACACAGCAGCTCATCTTCAACGCGGAGATGGCCGCTGCCCGCGCCCCGGAGCCGATCAACCGCAGCGCCATCAATCAACTCGGCCCGACGATCATCCAATGGGGTAGCGACGAGCAACGAGAGCGCTATCTGCCCCGAATCTTGTCGGCGGAAGATGTTTGGTGTCAGGGCTTTTCCGAACCCGATGCCGGCAGCGATCTCGCAGCCCTGAGAACCAGGGCTGTCATCGACGGCAACGAACTGGTCATCACCGGGCAGAAGATCTGGACATCGAAGGCCTCCTACGCGAACTGGATCTACCTGCTCGCTCGGACCGATCCGAGCGCCGAGAAGCGAGACGGGATCAGCTTCATCCTGGCCGACCTGGCCTCACCCGGCATCGAGGTCCGCCCGATACGTCAGATCACCGGCGCCGCGGAGTTCAACGAGGTGTTCTTCGACGCGGTGCGGGTACCGCTCGCCAACGTCGTCGGACCGCTGCACGGCGGATGGAAGGTCGCGAAGTCGACGCTGGGCTACGAGCGGGTCGGCCAAAGCCGCACGCATCGGATAGAGCGCCGACTCGACATCTTGGTCAAGATGGCCCAGAAACCGAACGCCCTGACCGACAGGGGCTTTGCCGACTCCTATGTCGCCGACCGAATCGCCCGGTACGTGGCTCAGGTCGAGGCGCTGCGCCAGATCGCCGCACAGGCCACCGCCGCCGGCGTGCGCGGGGTCAGCCCGGGGCCGGAAGCGTCTGTCGCCAAACTGCTGACGTCGGAGGTGGACCAGTCGATGGCCACGTTCGGGCTCGAACTGGCCGGGCCGTCCGGCGTGCTGGAACGCGGATCGGCCGGGGCCGCCAAGAAGGGCAACGTCGCCACGAGCTATCTGCTGATGCGGGCGGCCACCTTCGGTGCCGGAACGTCGGAGATCCAACGCAACGTCATCGCCGAACGACTCCTGGGGCTGCCCCGTGACCCCTGACATCACCGTCTCGCTCGCCGAGATCGCCGATACAGCAGCCGAAATCGCCGCGCTTCACCAATCGGCGCACGACATCATGGGCCAGGCCTGGTCGGTGGAACGCACTCGCTCGCTGCTGGACGGGTCGGCGTTCGACGAGATCTTGTGGAACACTGTCCGCGACCTGGGCTGGCCCGACGTGCTGGTGGCGGAAGACCGCGGCGGCGCGGGCGGAACCCTGCGCGAACTGGCCGTGTTGAGCGAGTCGGCCGGATTCGTCGCGGCTCCCCTGCCGCTGGCCGCCACGGCCGCCGCGGCGTGGTGCGAGAGCAACTGCGTCGACGGAGTCGCCGTCGTGCTGCCCGAACCCGCAGCACTCACGGGTGAGACAGTCTCGGGCGCATTCGGTTTCGTTCCCTACGGCGGTGTCGCCGCCCGCTTCACCGTCCTTGCCGAAGCCGACGAGTCGTCGGTGCTCGGCATTGTTGACGCCTCCGGGCCCGGGGTCACCCGGACACCGCTGACGCCGCTCGATCGCACTCCCGCCGCGCTCGTCACGCTCGACGATGCGCCGATCCGCGCTATCGCCGACGGTCCTGGAACTGCGCGCCGCTATCGCGAAACGGTGATGCGCTGGCGCGTCGGGCTGGTCGCCGAACTGGTCGGTGTTGCCGGGGCCGCCAACGCCGCCGCGACCGAATACGCGAAGGTCCGCGTGGCTTTCGACCGGCCGATCGGTGCGTTCCAGGCCATCAAACATCGCCTTGTCGACCAGCGATCGGCGATCGAGGTGGGCCGTGCACTCGTCAACCGGGCCGCCGACGCATGCGATCAAGGCCATCCGGATGCAAGCGCATTGGTCTCGTTGGCGGCGTTCTGGGCCCTCGACGCGTTACGCGCCGTTCCAGAAGGAGCCACGCAGGTGTTCGGCGGCATCGCCTATACCTGGGAGCACGAGGCTCACGTGTACCTGCGCCGCGCGGCGACCCTGGCCGCATCCATGGGGTCACGCGCAGCCCATCGCGAGGCGATCACCGATTGGCTGGCCACGCGCGGCTGACACTCAGCGATAGTCGAGGGTGACGTCCAACCGGTCGAAGGTGTTGACCAACGACGATTTCCGCTTGATCCGCTGACCCGTCACGCGCACTGCCTTCGCGCGTTTCAATACCTCGGCGAGTACGAATCTCGCCTCGCGCCTCGCAAGGGCAGCCCCCATGCAGAAGTGCTCTCCGACACCGAAACCGAGATGTCCCGCCGCGTCGGTGCGCATGATGTCGAAGTCCTCGGCGGTGGGTCCCCAATGGTCGACGTCTCGATTGGCCGACGCGTACGCCATCAGCAGACCTTGACCCTCGCCGATGGTCTTTCCCCTGACCTCCACATCCTTCGCGGCCTGGCGCGCCATGCTCATCACCGGCGTCCACCACCGCAACGTCTCCTCGACCGTGTTCTCGGAGTGCGACGGGTCGGCGAACAGCTTCTCGGCCTGGTCGGGATGCAGATCCAGGCATTGCACCAGCCCGGCCAACAGGCTCTGAGTCGTCTCACTTCCCGCGGCAAGCAGCGTCATGGCGTACACCATGATCTGCACTTCGTTGAACGGTTCGCCGTCGATGCGCACCTGCGTCAGCATCGTCAACAGATCGTCGCGTGGATTCTTCGCCCGTTCGGCGGTCAGACCCAACAGGTACGGGGCGATCTGATCGAAGATCACCTGGAAGTCTTCATCGGTGGCCAGACCACTGCCGGCCTTGGCGATGGTCGTGGCCCATGACGCGACTTGGGACCAGTCGGGCTCCGGCACACCGAGGAAGTACGAAAAGATGTACACGGGAATGGGTTCGGCGATGTGCTCGATCCAGTCGAACTCACCGTCGGGAAGCTTGTCGAATGCCTCGGCGACGACCTGCTGTACGCGGTCTTCCATCTTGGCCACCGCCGACGGCGTGAATCGGACACCGATCGCTTTTCGATGCGCGCGGTGCTCGGGCGGATCCATGAACATGATGCCGCGGCTTCCGAAACCCTGCGGATCGACGCCTTGCCGGTGCGCGATCAGATCCATCATGATCGCGATGCGTTCCGACTTGAACTTCTCCGGCCGCGCCGAGATTGCCTTCACGTCGTCGTACTTCGTGACGACCCAGAACTGACCCTCGTCATACCAGTGCAGCGGATCGGTCTCCCGCAGCTCGCGGAACGCGGCATTGGGGTCGCCGAGGTAGAACGCCGGATCGTCGAATCGGGCTTCGGACAGTCCAGTGGGCGTCGCCATGCTATGAACAATAGAACACAGACTGTGAATTTGTGAACAAGTAGTCCGTCCTGGCCACGCCGTCGGATAGTGGACGCAATAAGACGAATATTGTTCAATTGTGCAGCAAGCCGCAGAACAGGAGCGCACTCGTGAGCCAGAAACCCGCCACAACGGATTTCCTGGCCGATGTGCGCGTGCTGCAGCTCGGCGACGGTATCGCGGGTTCGGCGGCCGCCGCACTGCTCGCGAGCCTCGGCGCTGACGTCAGCAGGATCCCGGGTCGGCGAGTGCGCCGGGCGGGGCCGGTCCTGGCGGGGCCACACGGGCCCGTCGCGGCTGTCGATGCGGTACTCGATCACCGCAAGCGGATCCTCGACTCGGGCGCCGATCCGGTGCAACACGCCCGCGCGGCCGACATCGTCATCGTCGACGGCGCTGCCGTCCCGAGTATCGACGGCCCAGCCGTCGTCGTGGAGCTTTCACCCGTCGGGTCTGCAACTGAGCACCCCGGCGGTGAACTGGTCGCTCAGGCGAGCGGCGGGCTGCTGGCCACGATCGAGGACGGCGACGGCCGACCGATGCCCGCCCCCGGTTACGTCGCCCTCAAATCCGCCGGTGCCGTCGCCGCTCTGGCGGCGTTACACGGGCTGGACCGTCGCAACGACACGCTGACGGCGGTTCATGTCGACGTCTCCATCCAGGAGGCGGTGATCTACACCGCCGCGCTGCCCGAGTGCGCGCACGTCATGTACCGCTGCCCGGGCCGCGCGGGCAGCGGGCGCTACCTCGCACCGTCTGGCGTGTTCACCTGCCGGGACGGGCTGGTGCGCATCACCGCGGTGGAGAACCATCAGTGGAAGGGCCTGCTGGCGGCGTTCGGCAATCCGGGCTGGGCTCTCGGCCTCGACGAACGGCCGGCACGCATCGAACATGCCAACCTGATCAACGCCAAGGTCACCGAGTGGACTCGCGAGCGCCGCAAGGCCGACTGCGCCGCCGTGCTACAGGCCAACGGTGTCCCGTCGACGCCTGTGAACCGACCGGACGAGCTGCTTGACTCACCACAACTGGCACACCGAAACTCCTTGATCCGGACGCGTATCGGTGATCGCGACGTCACTGTCCTCGGACCTCCGTGGCGAACGACATGCGGGGCGATGGGCGAACGCCGGCCCGGCGGCCTGCGCGGGTTACGCATCGCTGAGCTCACACACGTGTTGGCCGGTCCGATCATCGGCTCTCTGCTGGGCGCGATGGGAGCGACCGTCGTGCGCCTCGAGGACCTCGACCGACTCGACATCTACCGGCGCAGCGGCCCGTTCGCCGACGGCATCGCCGGTGTCGAGCGCGGTGCCTACTACGCGGTGGCCAACCACTCCAAGCGCAGCGTGCTGATCGACCGCGACAACGCGGTCGGCGATGTCGCCGCTGCGCTGTCGGAAGCCGACGTGGTGATCGAGAATGTCGGGTCGTCTCGGCTGGACCGGCTACGCGTCGCACCGGCCGAACTCGCCGCCTCGGGCCGGCTCGTGATGCGCGTGTCGGGATTCGGATCGGATGGCCCACTGGCCGGATATCGCGTGTACGCCAACAATGTCCAGGCCTACGGCGGTCTGGCGGGCCTGACGATGGGAACGAACGGAGAACCCGCCCGGTTGGGCACCGTGCTGGCTGATCCGCTCTCATCAGTCGTGGCGGCGGTGGTCGTCGCGGCATGGGCGGTCGGACCGCGCGCCGATACCGGTGCCGTCGTAGATCTCTCGATGTCGGAGGTCGTGGCATCCACGGTTTCCGAATACGTCGCGGCCGCGTCGACCGAGCAGCTGACGGCCGATCCGACGGTGCGTCGCGCGGTGCACCGCAGCGCCGACTCCCATTGGGTGGCAGTCGAATTGAGCGGTGACGAATCCGTGAACTTCCACGACGGCGAGCTAGCCGAGCGGATCGGGTCATCGCAGGCAGAGGACGCCGCTGCCGAGTTGGCCGGAGTCGGTGTCGGCGCCGCGGTGGTACGCAGCGCCGACGAACTGGTCGTCGACCCCCACCTGGCCGCGCGGGAGTTCTTTCCCGAGATCGCTCACCCCGATCCGGAACTCGGCACCGGCCGCCTGGTCGGCCTGCCGTGGCGGTTCGCCGGGGAGGGGCCGGTCCCGCTGGGACCGCCTCCCGCACTCGGTAGTACACCCGCCAGCGCACTCTACAAGAGGACGACCGTGTGACAACGTCACGATCTGCAACCTCAGCGACGGTGTGGTCATCGACCTTCGTGCCGTCGAAGTCGCCCTACCCCGAATTCGGCCAGGACGGCTACAGCGTCGCGTGGGTCGACACCGACACCGGACGCTTCCAGGTTCTCGTCGACGGCGCCAGGCCCGCATCCGGCACCGTCGGCCACCTCGTGCAGGTGACATTGGGCGACGACACCGTCGAGATGTTCGTCGCGGATCCGTCATGACGGGGGTCCATATCACCGGGATCGGTGTCACCGAGTTCGGCAAGCACAGCCAGACCCCGCTGGCCGACCTGGGTGTGGCGGCCGCCGAGAAGGCGCTCGCGGATGCGGGCATCGAATACGACGCGGTCGGCGAGGTGTTCACCTCCTCCGCGCTCGCGGGCCCACAGATGGGGTTGGCGGTGGCACACCGGCTGGGCCGCACCGGAATTCCGGTGACCGCGCTGGAGAGTGCGTCCGCAGGCGGAATGGTCGCCCTGCGGCATGCGGTGTGGGCGGTCGCATCCGGTCGCTGCCGTACCGCGCTGGCGATCGGTTACGAGAAGACGACCGCCCTGGAACCGGGTGGTGTGGTTCCGGCGGCGGTCGGCTTCTGGGACCGATTCCCACCTCAGCTGCACTACGCGATCGAGGCGGCGCGCTTCCTGCACGAGACGGGCTGTGGACCGGAGGCCATCGCCGCCGTTGCCGCCAAGTCGTACAACCAGGCTCGGCTCAACCCCCTTGCAGCGCGGCGCAATCCGGAGCCGGTGACGGTGGACGACGTCCTCGGTGCGAGGATGGTCGCCGAACCCCTGACGAAGATGATGTGCCACGCGTCGGTCGACGGCGGGGCCGCCGTCGTGGTGTCCGCCGACCCGGCCAAGCGGTCGGTGTCAGTGCTGTCGATCGAACAAACCAGCTGGCCTGACGATCCACATTGGCCAGTGACGGGACCCGTCGTGGGCCCCCCATCCCAGATCACGCTGACCGCCAAGCGCGCATACGCCGACGCGGGTGTGGACCAGCAGGACGTCGGGGTGGTGTCGTTGCACGACATGTGCGCCAGCGAGGAGATCACGGCGTTGGTCGCGCTGGGTCTGGCCGACTCCGCCGGCGTGATCAAACTCATCGAGTCCGACAGTCTGGCGTCGGACGGCGTGCTGCCGACCAACACCGACGGCGGGTGCATTGCGCGTGGCCATCCGATCGGCGCAACCGGTCTGGCGCAGACCGCGGAGGTCGTCAGCCAGCTTCGCGGAGAGGCTGGTTCGCGTCAAGTCGCGGACCCGCGGACGGGCCTCGCTCAAGCGGTGGGCGGCGGGGGGTCCTGCGTCGTGGGTCTGCTCCGCGCATGACCGTCAGGCGATGGCGCCGCTCTCCTTGAGCGCCGCGATTCGGTCCCAGTCGCCCCCGAGCTCGAGTATCAGTTCCTCGGTGTCGGCGGCGAATTCAGGCATCGGACTCAGCTGCAGCGGGGTCTTGTCGAACAACACCGGACTCGCGACGAGTTCAAAGCTCCCGCTGTCCGTTTCGACGGCGGCGATGGCGCCGTTGGCACGAACTTGGGGATCGGCGGCGACCTCGACGGTGTTCTGCACCACCGACCATTGACCGTCGAAGCCGTCGAGCACCTTCCGCCAATGCTCGAGTGGTCGCGCCGCGATGGCCTCTCGGATGACCTCGGCGGCCAGGGCGGCATTCCGGGCGAGGGACTCGTGGCTGGCGAACCGTTCGTCCTCGGCGAGTTCGCCGACCCCGATGCGTCGGCAGAACTCACCGAAGAAGCGGATGCCCTGCAGCATCGACAAGCCGAGGAAGCGGCCGTCGCCGGTGCGATAGAAACCAACCAGCGGATTGTTGGGCGCGACGTTCGCACCCGCGGTGTTGGACACCCATGGTTGGCCGCTCACCAGCGCGGCGTTGATCGCGACTCCCGACGCCCATACGCCCACACCGAGCAGCGAGATGTCGACGACCCTGGCATGTCCGGTCCGCTCGCGCTCGAACAACGCGGCGGAGATGCCGCCGGCGATGGTCATGCCTCCGATCGAGTCGCCGTACGCCGGACCGGGCTGCGGTACAACGCCTTCGAGATCGCTGGGTGTCGATCCCATCGCGCCCGCGGCGCGGCTCCAGAACGCGGTCATGTCGTAACCGCCGATGTCGGATTCGGTGCCGAGCGGACCGTAGGCGCTGCCGCGCGCATAGATGATGTCCGGATTGACCGCGCGCACGTCCTCGACATCGATCTTCAATTTCTTGCGCGCGTCGGGCAGAAAGTTGGTGAGGAACACGTCGCTGGTGCGCGCAATCTCCATCAGCAGTTCATGGCCATCGGGGGTGGACATGTCGATAGCCACCGACCGCTTACCGCGGTTGGCGTGTTCCATCACCGGATTTCGGTCGCCCTCGATGGTGATGTGGCCGAGGTTGCGCAGCCCGCGTTGGGAATCGCCGGTACGCGGGTGCTCGATCTTGATGACGTCGGCTCCCCAGTCGGCCAGCACGGCGCCGGCTGCGGGAACAAACGTCCACTGCGCGACTTCGAGCACGCGCACGCCCTTCATCGGCGCTGGGGCACCTGATGTCATCTAAACCCTCCGAGATTGTGGCCGAGGCCATGGTACTGAACAATAGAACACTTTCTGTCTAGCTGCTATTGTCCATTGCGTGACGGGAGCGTTGTCCCACCTTCGCGTGTGTGATCTGAGTGGCCAGCTCGCGGGCGCGGGAGCCACCAAGATCCTCGCTGCGTTCGGCGCGGAGGTGATCAGGGTCGAAGATCCCGCGACCCGGGGTCTATGGGATGCGCTGCGCGGTGTCGGCCCCTACGTCGACGAACGCCGCGGCGTCAATCTCGGCGCCGGGTTCAACAACCACAACGTGGGTAAGTCGGGGGTGACGATCAACATCCGCACCGACGAAGGCAAAGACCTGCTGCGCGAACTGATCGCCATCAGTGACGTCGTCTGCGAGAACTTCGCGGCCGGTGTCATGACGAAACTCGGCTTCGGCTATGGCGAACTGCGACAGCTCAAGCCGGACATCATCTATGTCTCCAACTGCGGGTTCGGTCACACCGGCCCCTATCGCGACTTCAAGACCTGGGGACCGATCGTTCAGGCGGTCAGCGGCTTGACGTTCACCGCGGGGCTGCCGGACACCGAACCGGCCGGTTGGGGATTCTCCTATATGGACCACGTCTCGGCGTTCTACATGACGACAGCGATCCTGGCGGCGCTGCATCACCGCGAGCGGACGGGCGAAGGCCAGCATGTCGATCTGGCGACGGTGCCCGCGGGCATCGCGATGCTGCCCACCGAGGTCCTCGACTGGACCGTCAATCACCGTTCGACGGCGCCCGGCGGCAACAGGGCCGACTTCGACGAGATGGCGCCACACGGCATCTACCCCTGTCTGGGCGAGGACCGCTGGATCGCGATCGCATGTCGAGACGATCGCGAACTCGGGTTACTCGCGAAGGTTATCGACGAGCCGGAGTTGGCGACGGACCGTTTCGCCACGCTCGATCGGCGTCTGCAAGCCGCTGACGAACTGGACCGATTGATCGGTTCTGCGACGGCAACCCGGGATGCGGCGATGCTCGCCGACGACCTCATTGCGGTCGGAGTTCCGGCCAGCGTGGTGAAGAGCCCGCGGGAACGGATCGATGACGATCGCGATCTCGCGCAGATGAAGCTCTTCCCCGTGGTGCCCCACCCGGACATCGGTGACGTTCGCGTCGAAGGCATCCCGATGCGGTTGTCGGCGACGCCCTGGCAGATCACCTCGGCGGCACCGCGACTGGGACAACACAATCGCGAGGTGCTTTCGGGTCTGCTCGGCCACTCCGACGCCGAACTCTCCGACTGGGCACAGCGAGGTGTGATCTGAGCGCGCTGGACGACCTGCGCGTCGTCGAACTCACCGACCAGTTCACCCCCGTAGGTGGGCGGGTCCTGGCCGAGCTCGGCGCCGACGTAATCGTCGTCGAGCCACCCAACGGGTCGACGCACCGTCGCCGTCCCCCCTTCGTCGATGACGCGCCAGGTGTCGACCGAAGCCTGCGTTGGTGGTCAGGCAACGTCGGGAAGCGTTCGGTGACAATCGATCTGGTATCCGATTCAGGTCGGCGGTCTCTCGAGTCGCTCATCGCCACCGCCGACATCGTGATCGCAGGCGGTGACCAGTGTGAGGGTGTCAGTTACGACGTATGCCGTACCCGTGACGCCCGGCTGATATGGGTTTCGGTCAGCGCATTCGGTCTGGGCAGTGCGCGCGCCGGACAACAGGTGACCGACCTGACGATGCTCGCGGGCGGAGGTCCGATCTGGAACTGCGGATACGACGACCGCACCGTCCCGCCGATCAGAGGTGCGGGCGATCAGTCCGCCAATATCGCCGGAATGTACTGTGCGATGGGGGCACTCGTCGCGCTCGCGCACCGCGACCACACCGGGCAGGGTCAACTGGTCGACGTCAATGTCACCGCCGCCTGCAATGTCACATGCGAGCAGACGACATACCACTGGCTGGTGAACCAGGACGTCTGTCGGCGCCAGACCGGTCGGCACGCCTATCCGACGCCCAGCTCTCCGGTGCAGGTCCGTTGCGCCGACGGTCATTACGCGACCACCGGCGTGCTTCCTCGCAAGCAGGAGGACTATGCGCGGCTGCTCGCCTGGCTTGACGAACTCAACCTCACCGAGGAATTGCCGGAAGCGGTGTTCCTCGAGATGGCAGCGGCACGGGACAAGCCGGTGGATCTCGCACTGATCGGTGCCGATGACGAGACGACGGCGATACTCAGCGCAGCCCGCGACGCCATTCGGCTCATCGCCTCGCGGCTACCCGCCAAGGAGTTCTTCGTGAGCAGTCAGCGTCGCGGCTTTGCCTGCGGCGCTGTCCTACCGCCCGATGAGGCGTTCGAGGACGAGCACACCGTCGCGCGGGGATTCCACCGGCGCTTGGAGCATCCCGAATTGGGCAGGACGGTCACCTACCCGGGCACGCCGTATCTGTTCAGTGAGACGCCGACGGTTGCCGCGGCCCGCCCACCGCTGTTGGGTGAACACAACGATCTCCTCGACGACCTGCTCGAACGGCGGCCATGAGCGACGGGCACCGCCTCACCCATATCGGCCTCTGCGTACGAGACATCCGACGCTCAAGGGAGTTCTACTGCGCTGCACTTGGTTTCACCGAGGTCGGAAGCATGAGGGTCGATGACGATGCAAGTGCGCAGCTGCTCGATGTTCCTGGACTGGTAGTGGATCTGGTCTACCTGCAGCGCGACGGATTCCGTGTCGAGCTGCTCGGGTACGCCGAACCCGGAACCGTCGGCGAACCGGAATGCCGGCCGATGAATCGACTCGGCTTCACCCACTTGTCCTTCCGGGTGAACGACGTCGACGGCATCGTCGACGCGATCGTCGCGCACGGGGGTCGCGTAATCCCGGAACGCTCGGTGAACTTCGGCGGCGGCAACCTCGGCGTGATGGCCACCGATCCCGACGGCAATCTGCTCGAACTCATCGAACGCACTCCACGGCAGACAGGTGATTGAATCATGGTGCCTGCGACAAACGAGTTGGTGTATTCACCGTTCTCCAAGGCGATCTTCGACGATCCGTATCCGGTGTACCGTCGGCTGCGCGACGAGGCTCCGGTCTATCGCGATCCCGAAAACCGGTGGTGGGTGCTGTCCCGCTTCGAGGATGTCGCCGATGCCCTTCGCGACTGGCCGACGTACTCGTCGAAACTCGGGCCCGCGCCCGAGAACCCCGACGACGATGGGCGCAAGTACTCGGTCATCTCGATGGATCCACCGCGCCACGACCGGATCCGCGGTGTCCTGAAGGGGTTCTTCACGCCCAAGGCCGTCGCCGCCATGGAGGACGCTTTACGAGCGGTCGTCGACCACCACCTCGGCCGGTTGCGGCCGGGCACCACGGTCGACGCGATGGAGGCGTTTGCGTTCTCGATCCCCACCGACGTCATCGGCGACCTGCTCGGGGTCCCGCAGTCCGACCGCGAGCAGCTTCGCGTGTGGTGGGAGGCGTTCTTGACCCGCCACGAGGGCGAGGTCGCCATGCCGGCCAGTGCGATCGAGGCCAACCGCAAGATCAGCGCCTACATCGGCGATCTCATCGAGCAGCGGCGTGAACGCCCCGGCGACGATCTGATCAGCATCGTGCTCAGCGCGACGTTCGACGATCCGGAGAGCGGCGGTGAGCGTTCGCTGACGCCGCATGAGGTCCTGATGTTCGCCAACCTGCTGTCGGCGGCGGGGTCGGAGACCACGCAGAAGCTGATCTCCAACGGTCTGGTGGCCCTGCACGAGCATCCGGAGCAGTGGCGGCGAATCGTCAACGACCACAGCCTTATTCCGACAGCGGTCAACGAGGCACTCCGATACGACACACCGAGCCATTGGGTCGCGCGCACCCTCACCCGGCCTGTGGAGAAGCACGGCGTGAGCATGCAAGCCGGCGACTGGGTGCTACTCCTGCTCGGCAGCGCCAATCGCGACGAGCGCCGCTACGACGATCCCGACCGTTTCATCCTCGACCGTCCGCGCGGCACCGACGTCTATTTCGGCTGGGGCATCCACATCTGCCTCGGTCAGTGGCTGGCCCGCCGGGAAGCGCAACTGGTGTTCGAGTACGTCGCCAAGAAGTTCCCGAATTACTCCATCGGCGCCCGTGAGCGAGTCTTGACGGCGACGGTGCGCGGATATACGAGCGTGGAGATGACGCTCAGGTAGCGCCGAACACGCCGGGAGACTGCGAGTAGTCGACCGTGGACAGCTCGGTCATCCCGCCATCGACGTGCAGGACCGTTCCCGTGACGAAAGACGCGTCGTCACTCGCCAGAAACGCCACCGCGGGAGCGATCTCAGAGTCCGGATCGGCTCCGCGCTTCATCGGCGATGCCGCCGCGGTGCGGGTGTAGTTGTCCCACTCGGTGCCTATCATGTCGCGCTGAACATCGGTCAGCGCGAACGGACACAGCGCGTTGACACGAATGCCATGGCGCGCCCACTCGTTCGCGGCCACCTTGGTCAAGGCCTGAATTGCGCCTTTGGCAGCCGAATACGGTGCGGTGTAGGACATCCCGCCGAGCGCGGATCCCGACACGAAGTTGATCACCGACGCCCTACCGGAGGCCTTCAGCGCCTCGAAGGCAGTCTGCATGAACCGGAATGTCGCCTTGGGACCGGTCGCTTCCGACAGTTCCCAATCCTTGTCGGTGACCAGTTCGAGTGCCTTGGGCATGGCGAAGTACTGGGCGGCATTGACGAGGACGTCCAGCTTCCCGTCGACGGCGGCCGCGGCGGTTGCGGCCGCGATGTCCTCGCGCTTGGCCACGTTGGCCCGGACGAAGGCGGCGGTGCCACCCCCGGATTCGATGAGCCCGACGCACTCGTTCGCTTTGTCCTCGTTGAGGTCGACGATCGTCACCCGCGCACCCTCGGCGGCAAGCCTGCGGGCGATGGCCCGCCCCAAGCCCTGGGCACCACCCGTGACAAGCGCATTTCGATTCTCCAGCCGGGACAAGCCGCGCCTCCCTAGGTTGAACAGTTGAACATTATTCGTTCTATCATCCAAGATGGTATCCGAACGAGGAGGGACTGGATGCGCGTCGAAGTGGATCGCGAACTGTGCGAGTCCAACGCCGTCTGTGTGGGTATCGCGCCCGACGTGTTCGAGCTCGACGGTTGACCGCTACCGATGTACATCGGCCTGACCGACGAGCAGAAGCTCCTCAAGGACACCGCATCCGGGCTTGCGGACCAGCTGGCGACCACCGATCCGAGTGACATACCGGCCGGCGACGTCATGGCTGAGCACTGGCGTCACGTCGTCGAACTGGGCGTGCCGACGCTGCGCTCCCCCGGCCTGTGCGGCCTAAATGCCAGTGGTGTCGAGACGGTCGTCGTCATCGAGGAACTGGCACGCACTCTCTGCGCGGTACCGGTCGTCGGTCAGGCGATCCTGGCCACCGAGCTGTTACAGGCCGCCAAGGCGGAGAAACAGCTGGAACTCGTCGCCGAGGGAACTCTGCGCATGGCACCGGTCCTCACCGCCGATCTGCAGCGCTTCGGTACGACGGGAACCGACGGCGTGGCGGTCGATGCCGCCGGCGCCACCCACGCCCTGGTGGCCAGCGAGTCCGGCGGCGTCCACCGCCTGCACAGCGCGCCACTGGATGCCGCCGACAAGGAGGGGCTGGACCTCACCCGGGCGCTGCAACGTATACCTGCCGACCCCGGAACGCCGGTCGGCGATCCGATCGACGAGAGCCGATGGCGACGTGTCGAGGCGCTTGCGCTGACCGCCGTGGCCGCGGATCTGCTCGGCGTCATGCAGGGCGCACTCGATGACGCGGTGCGCTACGCCCAGGACCGCGTGCAGTTCGGCGTCAAAATCGGCTCCTTTCAAGCGATTCAGCACATGCTGGCGGATGCGTTGGTCAGCGTCGAGGGGACCCGCAGCTGTGTCTGGCACGCGGCTTGGGCCATCGATCACCTGCCGCTCGAGGAAGCGCTGTTGGCCGCGATGACAGCGAAGGCGTACGCGGCGGCGGCGGGTCGTGACGTCGTCGACACAGCCGTGCAGGTGTTCGGCGGTATCGCCATCACCTGGGAGCACGTCACGCATCTGCGGGTACGCCGAACGTTGTTGGATCGTCGGTTGTTCGGCGACGAGACCGCGCAGTACGAAGCCATCGCGGCGATGCGACTGGCGAATGAGGAGTTGGCGTAGCCGATGGACTTCAACGACACCCCCGAGGAAGCGGAATTCCGGGCGCGTCTCCGACAGTGGCTGCGGGAGCACAGCGCCGACGCCGCCATCCCCGACGATCCCGCGGCGCGCGCGGACGCTCAGAACGCCTGGCACCAGACGCTGTACGAAGCCGGCTACATCGGGCTGTCGTTTCCCGAAGAATACGGCGGCCACGGTCTGCCACCCATCTACGAAGCCATCCTCAACGACGAGTTGGGGCGCGCAGGTGCGCCGCCCATCGAAGGCGTCGGCCACCTCAGCAATGCGCTGCGACTGTTCGGGTCCGATGCGCAGCGCGCCGAACTGCTGCCCGCCCTGCTGTCCGGCTCGGTGCGCTGGTGCCAGGGGTTCAGCGAACCGGAAGCGGGATCGGATCTGGCGAGCCTGAAGACCAGGGCGGATCTCGTGGAGGTGGACGGTCGCCAGATGTTTCGGGTCATCGGCCGCAAGATCTGGACCAGCTTCGCCGCCGTCGCGGACTGGTGTTTCCTGTTGTGCCGCACCGAACCTGATGCGCCGAAACATCAAGGCATCTCGGTTCTCCTCGTCCCGATGTCGACGCCGGGGATCGACGTCAGACCCATCGTCAACGCCGCGCGCAACCGTGAGTTCGCCGAGGTCGCGTTCGACGACGTCGATGTTCCAGTGGAGAACCTGCTTGGTGACCGCGGTGCGGGCTGGTCGATCGCCAACCAACTGCTCGCCTACGAACGCGGACCGAGCGACATCAACTGGATCAGCAGATTGTCACGGCAACTGCGCGACCTCGAACAGCAGGTGCGCACCGGCCGGCTTGAGAACTCCCCGATGACGCGGGTGCGACTCGGTCGCGCCTACACAGAGTTGCGCGCCCTCCAAGTCAAGGTGCAGCGCTCACTGAGCGATCGACAGCGCGGAGCCCTTCCGGGCCCGGAGGGATCGATCGACAAACTGCTGATGACCCGCGCCGACCAGACCTTCGGTCACACGATGATGGACCTCACCGACAGCCGGCCCCTGCTCGCCGAGGGACTCGAGTGGGACATCTACGTATGGTCGCGGGCGGCCGGGATCTACGGCGGTACGGCGCAGATCCAGCGCAACATCGTGGCGCAACGAGTGCTGGGTCTACCGCGCCCGAAGTGACGCGTACGCCTCTTCGAGGGCGGCCAGGCGGCGAAGCGTGACCTCGTCGGCCTCGCCGGCCTCCACCTTGCCCTTGACCTCGGCGATCTCGGCAGCGAGCCGCTCGGCGGCCTCGCCGCGCGTCAGCAGGTCCTGATCGGCCCAGTCGTCGTGCGGAATGCGATCCCCGGGATCCATCGGCGCCTCCTTGCCACGGTTGAGTTCCCGCACCACTGCGCGGTATAGTCAATTGAGCAATTATTGTCTAATTGTTCAACCAAGCCTATCAGCCGGAAGGACTGGGAACGAGCGATGCCGCTGCAACCCTCGATGAAGCTGCTCTCGGTCGATGACCACCTCATCGAACCCCCGCACGTCTGGTCCGACCGGCTGCCCAAGAAGTATCTGCACGACGGGCCGCGAATCGTGGAGTTCCCGCGGGAGGGCAAGCCGCCGATGCATCAGTGGGTCTATGAGGGGCGCGCCTATCCCAACATCGGGCTCAACGCGGTCGCGGGCAAGTCTCCCGAGCAATTCGGTGTGGACCCGGTGCGGTACGACGACATGATCCCCGGCTGCTACGACCCGAAGTCCCGACTGATCGACATGGACATCGACGGTGTCCACGCGATGCTGTGCTTCCCGTCCTTCCCCCGGTTCTGCGGTACGGTTTTCCTCGAAGGCACCGACAAGGATCTGGCGCTGCTGTGCGTGCAGGCATGGAACGACTTCTCGATCGACGAGTGGTGCGCCACCGATCCGGCTCGGTTCATCCCGATGATGATCACCCCGCTGTGGGATACCGGGTTGATGGTCAGGGAGATCGAACGCATGGCCGCCAAGGGTTGTCGCGCCGTGGGGCTGCCCGACAACCCGATGAATCTGGGCCTGCCGAGCTTCCACACCGCGCACTGGGATCCGGTGTGGTCCGCCCTGGAGGAGACCAACCTGACCGCGGTCATGCACTTCGGTTCCGGCGGCATGCCGCCCGCCACCGCGCCGGAGGCGCCGTTCGCCGTCATGGTCACGCTGATGGGCACGACGTCGATGTCGGCGGCCGTCGAGCTGGTGTTCTCCCCCGTCTTCCACAAACACCCGAATCTGAAGGTCGCGTTCTCCGAGGGCGGCATCGGGTGGATGCCGTACATCATCGAGCGGGCCGACTACGTCTGGCGCAAGCACAAGTACTATCAGAACATCCATCCGACGGTCGCACCGTCAGAGCTGTTCCGCCGCAACATCACCGGCTGCTTCATCGAGGACGAGGTGGGTGTCGGCCTGCGCCACCTGATCGGAATCGACAACATCACCTGGGAGTGCGACTACCCGCATTCCGACTCGTTCTGGCCGAAGAGCCGGGCCCGCGCCGAGGAGATGCTGGCCGGCGTTCCCGATGAGGACGCGCACAAGATCGTCGAACTCAACACCCGCCGTTGGTACGCGTTCCCCGAGGAGGGGTTCACGTCCTGCACGGCCGACTCCGGCTGGCGGCCCCACGGCGGCAATCCGCCGGAGTACGACTATGACGCCGTGATGTCCGACCACGGTGGCGTCGGCTACGGAGCCTTCATCCAGAACCTCGTCGACCAGATGGCCAACAAGGAGTAGCCGCGCGCACTATCGTATGCCCGCGACTCCCAACCAGTTTTCGACCATTACGAGCCGACCCGACGAGGCGAGCGTCAGATAGAGCGTCGACTCGTCGGTGCCCAGCGTCATGTTCGTGGTCATCGGATCGTCGGCCGGGATCGCGCCCAGCGATTCTCCGGCTGCGGAAAAGACCGTCACCCCGCCGGTCCCAAGGGTCGCCACCAGGATCCGTCCCGCTGAATCGACACACAGGCCGTCCGCGCCGCCGACGTTGAGCGGCCCGCCACTCGGAACGGTCGCCAATCCCCGTGCCCGCCCGATCATTCCGGGTCCGTCGAGCTCGAACTCCCAGATCCTTCGCGTCCGCGTTTCGGCGACGTAGAGCTTCGACTCGTCGGGTGAGAGCGCCACACCGTTGGGCATCTCCAGCGGGAAGACAACCTCCCGCAGATTCCCGTCGACGGTGCCATACAACAGGCCCGTGACGTCTCGTGTGCGTCCCCTTGTCGTCCCGCCGTCGGTGACGTAGAAGCCCCCCGCCGCGTCGACACACACATCGCTCGGCCGGATAAGTGGCAACCGTTGACCGTCGTGGGTGGTGAAGTCAGTCGTGAGCGTGCCAATTCGACCGTCTGTATCGACGACCTGAAGCTGAGGTGTCAGCGGCGCGGCCGCGGGTCCGATCGGCCGGAACAGCTGTGCGGCCCCGGGAAAGCCGTAGGGCCACGGCCCCATACCGAACGTCGAGCCGCCGTTCTGGCAGACAACGAGACGGCCGTCGGGCAGCCGGGCGATCCCGTTCGGCCCACCGCCGGTGTCGGCGACCTTCTCCCTGGTGCCGTCCGGTCGCACCCGCGTGATGCACCCGCCGGCGATCTCCGACACCAGCACCGACCCATCCGCCTCCGCGATCGGGCTCTCTGGGAACGCCAGCCCGCTGGCGAGAATCACGGCTGTCCTGCCCACCACGCGTGGAACACATTGTCGGACAGTGGAATATCTCCGACACCGATCTGGCCGGCGGGCCAGTTCGCCGCCGGTTGGCGCAGCGGCGACTCGGGATGGCCAACGCCGTACCACAGACGGTGTTTGCGGTGCAGGAAGAGCCACCGGTTGTCGCGGCGCTCGTAGCGGTCGTCGTACCTGATGAGCTGCTCGACGAAGCCGTCCGCCTCGGTCTGGGCGAAACAGAGCACCCATACCTGGCCGTGAGCGCGGACGTCGTCGTCGAAATCGATCAGATGGTTTGCCACCAGGGTGACCGCGAACGGGCATCCGTCGAGGCTGTGGGTCATCAGTCGGCGCAATGCGTCGGGGCCGTCGCCGAATTCGCCGAAGCGGGCATCGGGCGAGTACAAGTCGACCATCGCTTCGACGTCTCGTGCTTCGAGCGCGGCCGCATACCGGTAAGCAAGCTGACGAATCTCGTCGCGCGCCACCAATTGCGCGACCTGATCGCGGTGAGTCATCCGCCTCCCGTCACGTTGATGTCCTGGCCGGTGATCGCCGACGCGGCATCCGAGGCCAGCCAGATGGAGACGTCCGCTACCTCGTCCGGGCGGATCAGTCGGCCCATTTTGGTCGACGCGACCAGCCTGCGTCGCACCTCGTCCGGACTCACCCCATCGGCGGCCGCCCGCCGGGCCAGGTAGTTGTCGACCAACTGACCCTCTACCGTGCCGACCACCAGGGTGTTGACCCGGATCCCGGCGGTCCCCACTTCCAGTGCCAGCGTCTGCCCCAGTGCGCTCAATGCCAGCTTGGCCGCGGCGTAGTGGGCCTTGTGCGGTTGCACCGTACGCGCCGCGGCCGAGGACAGAAACTGGATATTGCCACTCCTGGCCGGAATCATCGCCTGCCGCAGCGCCTCTCGCGACAGCACCATCGGCGCGACGAGATTGGTTGCGAGGACCTCGTTCCAGTTATCGACGGTGGCTTCGGCGACCGGCTGGTCGGTGCCCGGCACCGCGGCGTTGTTGACCAGCACGTCCAGGCGTCCCCATCGCGCCACCGTCTCGGCCACCGCTTCCGCGCACTGCTTCTCGTCGCGGATGTCGGCGACCAACACGAGCGCCTCGCCGCCCGCCTCGGTGACCGCGGCGGCGGTCGCGTTGAGTTCATCGGAACGTCGCGCGACCAGCGCTACCCGCGCCCCAAGCTCCGCGTAGCGACGCGCCAGGACACGGCCGATGCCGCCGCTGGCACCGGTGATCAGCGCGACGGTATCAGCGAAGTCCACGCGGAGCGGGCTCATGATGCCTCCAGTGTGGTCGCTGCCGTTCGACGGCGGCGTATCCGGATATTACGACAGCACACTGTCTGTACTATTGTCCAGTGACTGAACGCGACATGGACCGTGTCGTAGAGGACTGGATTTCGGCGAATATCGGAACGGTGTGCGCCATCGAACGCCACCAGCGTTGGCGGCCCGCGTGGTTCGTCACCGCGGACAGCGGCGATCGGGAGGTCGGCCTCTACGTCCGGGGAGATCGCGAGGGGTTCGGCTTCGCCACCGTCGCCGCGGAGGCAGAGATACTTCGGGTGCTGGAGGCGCATCAGATCCCCGTCCCCCACGTACACGGGGACATCAGCGAGGCTGGTTCTCCGGCAATGGCGATCGTGATGGACTCGTTGCCGGGAGCACCGAATCCATGCCTCGCCGACGATGCTGACGGCGTCGACGCGGTCATGGACTCGTATGTCGACGCGCTCGTGCGCGCCCACTCGATCGACCCGGCGGCGTTCGCCGCTGCGGGCCTGCGCATTCCCGACAGTCCACGTGCGCTCGCCCTCGATTATTTCGAGACATTCGTGACCCGCTATCGGGACTTCAAGCGGCGCCCGGAACCGCTGCTGGAGTTCGCGATCGGATGGCTGCGGCGTAACGCCCCGGACCACCGGTCGACCCCGTCGTTCGTTCTCGGCGACACCGGGCAGTACATGTATGCCGACGGCCGGATCACCGGCCTGATCGATGTCGAACTCGCCCACATCGGCGACGTCTCCCATGATCTCGCGGGTCTGCGATTACGCAATGTAACGGAGCCGATGGGCGACCTCGGCCGGGTACTGCGGCGCTACGAGGCGGTCTCGGGAACGCCGCTGGACCGGGCCGCGATTGAGTTCCATACCGCCAAGTTCGCGCTCTGCACGCCGCTCGGTGTCGCGATCGTTCTGCACCTGGACCTACCGCTGACCGACATCGTCCAATACATCGAGTGGTTCCTCTTGTTATCGCTGCACGCGATCGAATCGATCGCCCGGCAGGCCGACGTCGAGTTGTCGGCTGTCTCGTTACCCGAGCCGGCGCCCACGCCCTACCCCGGCGCGATCGCCGGCCTGGCCACCATGGTGGAGTCACTCGAAGTGCCGCCCGGCATCGCCGAGTACCAGCGGTCCGCTGTGGCGAAGGTTGCGCGATTCTGTCACCGCGTCAGCGAGTACGCGCACGCGGTCGACGCCGCCGACCTCGATGACATTGCCGATCTGCTCGGCAGTCGACCCGCCGACCGCGCGGAGGGCGACAAAGTCCTCGAGGAGTTCGTCCGCTCAGCGGAACCGCATCATGACTCCGCATTGATTGCGCTCGTGCACCGTCGGGTGATGCGCCAACTCCTGCTCATGGAACCGCTACTCACCGGCGGTCGGATCGGACACGTGACACCACTGAGCGAGCTGCTCGACTGAACGGTCAGCATGACACAACGCGCCACCCGCTCAATGCCGCCACAGTTAGGAGATGTTGTGACAACCACCGGACTTTCGCTCCCCCGGATCCTCGCCGGCGTCGCGGCGACCGCGTGCGGTCTTGCACATTTCGTGTGGCCGGCGAAATTCGAACCAGTCAACCGTCAACTCGGCTTCACCCGCAACACCCGCACCCACGTGTACGTCAACGGTGGAATCGAGACGGCCCTGGGTCTGACGCTGATGAGCCGCAGAACCCGCACGATCAACATCGCGCTGTCGGTGACTTACCCGATCTACCTGATGCTGAACGCATTACGCGCCAACAGGGCAGCCATCAGGCAGCGGTGAGCCTGACGGCCAATCGCGTAGGCCCACGCAACGAGCTGTGATGCGACCACGTGGTGTCGCCGACAGTATCGATTCGAGATACCCGTGACACGAGTTCGCGAAGGACGGCCTGCGCCTCCATCCTGGCGAGCGGTGCGCCCAGACACATGTGGGCACCGTAGCCGAACGCGATGTGCATCCGCGGATTTCGCTCCGCGCGGTACTGGTCGGGCTCCTCGAATGCCAGTGGGTCGCGGTTGGCCGCCCCGAACAGCAATAGCACCCGCGACCCTTTGGGTATCGTCACGCCGGCGATTTCATAGTCGGCACGCGTGTACCGGTAGAGATTCTGGATCGGCGTCGTCACGCGCAACTGCTCCTCGACCGCCATCGGAATGAGGTCGGGGTCGGCGCGAATCATGTCGTACTGGTCGGGGTTGCGCGCCAGCGTGTCGAACATGCCGCCGAGCAGGTTGGTGGTTGTCTCGTTGCCCGCGATCAGCAGGTGGATGGCGATGAGGAACAGTTGCTCGTCGGTCAGGGTGCCGTCGCTGTTGTGTTCGAGCAGCCGACCCACGACGGTGC
>NZ_LZJE01000092.1:0-79514 GCF_001666865.1 Mycobacterium sp. E136 | reverse complement strand
GGCATTACCGATCGAGGATAGTATCTTTTCCTGAAAGAGAGAATAAGCATTCTCGCACGAAGGAGCGGCGCGGTGACGACCATTGATTACGGCATTTTCGACTGCGACACGCACTGCTATGAGACGCGCGACGCCTTCACCCGGTACCTACCCGAGGAGTTCAAGGACCGGGCCATCACGACGGTGCGGGGCGCTGACGGTGTGGAGGTGATTCTCGCCGGTCACCGCGTCGCGACGTTCAACAGCGAAGGCGGCCTCGGCCTGGACGTGGCGTATCGCCCCGGTTCCCTCAAGGAGATGCTGCGCCAGATGGGCTCGGGCAACCCCGAGGAGTCCTACGAGCCACAGCCCATGCAGCCGGAATACATCGAACGGTCCGCGCGGCTCGCGGTGATGGCCAAGCAGAACGTCGAGCGGATGGTGATCTATCCGAGCGGAATGGCCCTGGCCGCCGAACACTACGTCGACGACACGGCGGCGCTGTACGCGAATCTGCGGTCGTTCAACCGCTGGATCGACGACGAGTGGGGCTTCGACTTCGAGGGACGCATCTACGCGACCGCGTTGTTGTCCCTGCGCGACCTCGATTCGGCGATCGCCGAGACCGAGGCGATCATCGCGGAGGGCGCAAAGTTCGTGATGCTGCCGACCGGGCCCGCCTATGGGCGCTCGCCGGGCGATCCGTATTTCGACCCGGTGTACGCCCGGCTGCAGGAGGCCGGCTGCGTGCTCGTGTACCACATCATGCCGTTCTGGTACTTCAACGCGATCTCGCCTGCCTGGGGGCACAATCCCGACCCTGCGTCCTGGCACATGTCGGCGTGGCAGTGGATGAACATCTACGGTCAGCGGCCGATCGAGGACACGCTCTCGGCGTTGATCTTCGACAATCTGTTCGGCCGCTTCCCGAAACTCAACGTGTTGGTCGCCGAGCACGGCGCCGAGTGGGTGCCGTTCTTCCTCAAGCACATGGACAAGAGCCGCGGCATGGGCCGCAACGGCCCGTGGATCGGAGGCAAGCTCACCGAGCGGCCGTCGAACATCTTCCGGCAACACGTCCGCGTTGTGCCGTACCCCGAGGACGACATCCCGGGCATCGTCACCAGCCTGGGTTACGACGACGTCCTGGTGATGGGCTCGGACTTCCCGCACGCCGAGGGGCTGGCCGAACCGGCGGACTTCCTCAAACTCCTCGACCCGCTCGACGACGCGGCGAAGCGACGCATCATGCGCGACAACGCCGAACAGCTGCTGCTGCGGAGCTGACCACCGGTGGGCACTGAGGGAGATGCCGCCCTCGACGATGCGGTCGACATCGAACTGGTACGTGGCGCGGCGCGAGACTTCCTGGCCGGGTGTGGAACGCACGACACTCTCAAAGACCTCGCGGCGATGGACTGGACGGGACTGCTGGTCGACGACGATCTCGGCGGCAGCGGGTGGCGCCCAGTGGAGACGACGGTCATCGCCGAGGAACTCGGACGGGCGGGAAACTCGACGCACTGGCTCGGCAGCGTCCTCGCTGCTGCGGCGTTGAGTTCGGCACCGCCCGAGGCGCGTGACCGGTGGCTGCCCGCCATGCTCGATGGGACCGGTGCGGCGGCCTGCGCCTTGGCTGCTGATGTCACGCGAGTGTCGGGCGCCGAATCGGCGGACATCATTGTCACGTTCGGCGGCAACGGAATTCACCTGTTCGAGGCGGTAGACACCCTGCCCCGGGAAGCCGACGAAGAGTTGCTGGACGTCAACCGGCCAGTGTGGCGTGTCGACCTCTCCGGAGCGCAGAACGTGCCTATCGGTGGACCCGAACGAGCGGAGCAACTACTCGCACTGGCCAGGATCCTGCTGAGTGCGGATTCGCTCGGTGCACTCTCGGCGACCTTCGAGCGGCTGGTCACCTATCTCAAGGAACGGATCGCGTTCGGTGCACCGATCGCGAGTTTCCAAGCGGTACAACACCGTTTGGTGGAGCTGTTGGTGTTCGAGGCCAAGGCTCGCGCCGTCCTCACCAAGGCCGCCCGCGCGCTGTCCGCCGAAAGCGCCCCGAGTGATGCGGTCGCATTGTCCGTCGCGGCACATTCCTTCATCGCGGCCAACGCCACGGCGGCCGTCGATGAGTGCATGCAACTGTCGGGTGGCATCGGATTCACCTGGGAATACCCGCTGCACCATGACCTGCGCCGAGTATTCACGAACGCCTGTCTACTCGGCACGGCGCGCTCCAGTCGCGCCCTATTCGCAGACGGGGCCGGCTGGTGAGCGTCCCGCATGTTCGGCCCACAGGGGCCGAGCTCGCCGAGTTCCGAGACCGCGTCAGGGCACACATCGCCGAACATGCACCGGCGTTCGAGGCCCGAGAGGGACACCGGGCGCCGGAAACCGCTGAGCAGGAAGCGATGCTGCGCAAATGGTTCGCCTCGCTGTTCGACGCGGGATTCGTCGGTGCGGACTGGCCCGTCGAATACGGCGGCCGCGCCGATCACCACCCACTGCACGATCGGATCGTCTCCGAGGAGATCCTGCGTGCCCGCGCGCCGCGTCCCGTCGATCAGGTCAACCTGGCGGCCCACGTGCTACTGCATTTCGGTTCCGATGAGCAGAAATCCACTCTGCTACCGCCGATCCGGAGCAGCGAGCACGTCTGGTGTCAGCTGCTCAGCGAGCCCGATGCGGGCAGCGATATCGCCGCCGTGCGCTGTAGGGGCACGCAACGGCCCGACGGGTCATGGGTCATCGACGGACAGAAGACGTGGATCACCGACGGGCACTGGGCCGACATGGGCCTGGCCCTGATCCGCACCGACCCGTCATCGTCGCGTCATCACGGGCTGTCCGCGATCATCGTGCCGTTGGCCTCACCGGGCATCGAGATCCGGCCGATCCGAACGATCAACGAGGCGATCGAGGTCAACGAGGTCTTCTTCGATGATGTGACGATCCCTGCCGACGGCCTGATCGGAGAGCCCGGCCAGGGCTGGTCGATCATCATGGCGGGCCTGGACTTCGAACGGTTCGGCATCGGCGGCAATGTCATCCTCCTGGAACTTCTCGTCGACGATCTGGTCACGGTGGCCCGTCACGGTCGCATCGACGACATGCCGGCACTGCAACACGCCGACATCCGGCACCACGTCGCGGATTTGGCCGTCGAGGTCGAGGTGGCGAAAGCGTTCATCGACGACCATGTCGAACGCCTGGTGGCCGGCGCCGAGCAGACTGGCGACGGTTCGATCGCCAAGCTCAGTTTCGCCGAGACGTATCACCGGGTTTCGGCCTACGGCGCTCAGCTGTCGACGATGGTCTGCACCGTCGCCGCCGATCCGGATGTGGCGCTTGCCAAACAGCGTCTGAAAGAATGCTGGCTGTGGTCCCGTGCATACACCGTGTCCGGTGGCAGCTCTGAGATGATGCGCAACATCCTGGCCAAACGACGGCTCCTCCTACCGACTCACTGATGGCGCAAACCTATTGGGGTTTGATCCAAGCGGCGGCCCAGAACCACCCCGACCGCGTCGTACTCGTCGACGACTACGGTCGCAGCCTGACGAACAGCCAGTTGCACGACGCGGCGGAGCGCACCGCCGCCGCGTTGTTCGAACGCGGGGTCACCAGAGGCACCGTGGTCACGTGGCAGTTGCCGACCACCCTGGAGACGATGGTGGTGATGGTGTCTCTGACCCGTCTCGGCGCGGTCCAGAACCCCGTGTTGCCGATTTGGCGCGAGAGCGAAGTCCGTTTCGTCACTGCGCAGCTCGAAGCCGAGGTCTTCATCGTTCCCGGTGTGTGGCGCGGATTCGACCATGTCGCGCTCGCCGACGAGCTGACCCGCGAACGCCCGATGACGGTCGTGGTGGTCGACCACAGCGCGCCGCTCACCGGGGAACTTCGGCTGCCGTCGGGTGATCCGGCGCTTCTGCCGGCGCCGCCGACGGACGCCGAGGATGCGCGGTGGGTGTACTACTCGTCGGGCACAACCGCGGCGCCGAAGGGTATCCGGCACTGTGACCGCTCGGTGATCGCCGGGTCGGCCGGGGTGGTGGGCATGTTCGGCGCCTCGAACAGCGATATCAACCCGATCGCATTTCCGGTCTCGCACATCGGCGGCGCTGCGATGCTGGCCGCCAGCCTGCTGACCGGTATGCGCCTGGTCCTGTTCGACACCTTCGATCCGGTGTCCACCCCGAAGGCGGTGGCCGCGCACCGTCCGACGATGCTCGGTTCGGCGACCCCGTTCTTCGTCGCCTACATGGCTGCGCAGCGGGAACATGGTCTCGAACCGCTCTTCCCCGATCTGCGTGGGTGTGTCGGGGGAGGTGCGCCGATCACGCCCGAGCTGGGGCGCCAAGTGCGTGAGACGCTTTCGGTTGCGGGAATTGCGAACTCGTGGGGCCTGACCGAATTTCCGGTAGTGACCTCGCCGCCGCCGGACGGCGAACCCGAGGTCCTCGATCACACCGTCGGACGGCCGGTGTCGGGGGTCTCGATACGCGTGGTCGACGAGAACGAACGCGAAGTAGGTGTGGGCGAAGAAGGCGAATTGCGACTCAAGGGTCCCCAGTGCTTCCTCGGCTACGTCGATGCGTCGCTGGACGCCGATGCCTTCGACGCCGACGGCTGGTTTCGCAGCGGCGACCGAGGCCGTGTCGACGACGACGGCAACGTCGCGATCACCGGGCGCATCAAGGACGCAATCATCCGCAACGCGGAGAACATCTCTGCGCTGGAGATCGAGGGCGTCTTGGCCAGCCATCCCGCCATCGACGACGTCGCGGTCATCGGGGTGCCGGATCCGCGCACCGGCGAACGGGTGTGCGCGGTCGTGGTGGCGCGACCCGGCACCGAGGTGACGCTGTCCATGTTGGCCGAGCACTGCCGGGCGCAAGGTCTGAGCATGCACAAGTCTCCGGAGAGCCTCCAGCTGGTGGAGTCGTTGCCACGCAACCTCACCGGCAAGGTCTTGAAGAACGAGTTGCGTGCTCGGTTCGGTGGACTCGGCTAGACGCCGATCAGTTGCTTGAGGTTTGCGCCCATCACTCGGGCGGTGGTTTCGGCGGGCAGACCCTCGAGTTCCTTGACGAAGTCCGCGGGCTCCGCGAGGCCTTCTGGATGCGGGTAGTCCGAACCGAACATCACGCGGTCCGCACCGAGGATGTCGATGAGGTGCGACATGTCTTCCTCATGGAACGGGTTCACCCAGACGTGCCTGCGGAAGACATCGCTGGGATGCTCGCTGAAGTCGTACGGCCGCTTGTGATACACGCGGTCGAAGACATCTAACAAGCGGTGCGCCCAGGAGCCCCCGTTCTCGATCACCCCGATGCGTACCCCGGGGAAGCGCTCGAACACGCCGTGAGCGATGAAGGCAGCGAGGGTATCGAAGATATTCCGGCTCTCCTCGTAGATGAAACCCCGGAGCTTGCTCAGCGCGAATCCGTTGAACTCCGCCGGGTCCTCCCAGTCGTCGACGTAGCGCTCATAGCCGGAGTCCGAATTGTGCATTTGCACCGAGATGCCCGCCGACTCGACCAGTCGCCAGAAGTCATCGAACTCGGGCAGAGCGGCCGAGCGCGACGTGCCGTCTTCGCGCGGGACCGGGGCCGGACGGATCAGCACCGTCCTGGCGCAGTTGTCCAGGCACCATTCGAGCTCTTTGACACCCAGCGCGGGATCGTTGAGCGAGATGGCCGGGACGGGGAAGATCCGGTTCTGGTAGTTGAACGTCCAGTCGTCGAGCAGCCAGCGGTTGAACGCGTGTGTGATCGCGTGGGTGAGTTCGGTGTCCGACTTCGTGCGCTCCTCGAGCATGCCCGCCGTGGTCGGGAACATCACCGCGCCATCGACGCCCTGGCGATCCATCAACGCCAGGCGCAGGTCGGGGCGTCGGAACTCGTCGGGACATCTGATGGGCGCGGCCAGCTCCCTCAGCGTCTTGCCTTCCGGATTGATGCCCCGGAAGTAATCGGCCCATGCCCCCGGCGTCGGGATCACCTCGTAGGTCGGATTGGGTATGGTTTCGGTGATCTGACCGAGGATCTGCAGCTTCTTGCGGCCCTTGACGTCGACGAATCGCAATGCCTCCGAGTATTTCTCGGGCAGATACCGCGTATAGGCGTCGATGGTCTCGTACATGTGGTTGTCGGCATCCCACACCTCGAACTGTTTGACGCTCACCCGTCGGCTCCTCTCGGACCATGCATCCATCAACGGTAACGATGTTATCGCAGAAAGAGAAGACAGATTCTCACTGGGCTGGTTCGGCGACGGAAACCGTTTACTTCAGGTGAAGGCCGGAGCCACGAACCGTCGAAGCATCTCCCGTTCCGTGCCCGAGTCTGAGGGAGGCCAGAACGCCAACGATACGACGATGCGTACGACCCACTGCGCCGCGAGCGGATCGTCGCCTGTGATGCCGGTGAGGTCGGCGGCGAGCCGGCTGAGCATGGGAGACGAGTGGAGGTCGGCCAATCCCGGCGCCTTCGGTGCATGGAGCGCGAGTTTGCGAATCGGGTCGGATCTGATCTGCTCGAGGGCGACTTCGATGGCGGCAGTGACGCGATCCGCACCGCTGAGTCCGTCGACCGCGTGCCGGACCGTCTCGATCACGCCGGCCGCGAGCCGCATCAGAACCGCGTCCCGGATCTCGGCCTTCCCTCCCGCGTACCGGTATACGGTCGCCCGCGAACAGTGCAGCCGCGCGGCGAGCTTGTCGATGTCGAGGGCATCGAGCCCGTCGGAGATGACGAGCTCGGTGGCGGCGGCATGGATTCGGTCCGCCGCCGCGGTGCGGCGGTCGCGGCCCATCACCCAGTCGTCGGGCACCGGCACCAGCCTCCTCGTCCGAGAACGACCATGATCTCAGATCTGAGACAAAATACGGAGCATGTTCCAGCATTTCCGCAGCATGCGGCAATGCGGTGAGACATTTGCGCCCGAAATCGCCGATAGCGCATTTCGACTTCGTCTTCATCCGTTGACGCGATGCGAGGTCGTCGCTCAGCGTTGGGGCATGAATGTCGTGGATGGCGAGCTCGGGATCGCGCTGTTCGAGGATCGGTTCATCCAAGACCCTCAGCCGCTGTACGCGCGGATGCACCAGACCGGATCCGTCCACCGCATCGGGGACTCCGGATTCTTCGCCGTGAGTGGTTGGGGTGCGGTGAACGAGGCGGTCACGCGCTGCGACGACTTCTCGTCGAATCTGACGGCGACGATGACGTTTCAAGACGGCTCGGTATCCGCATTCCCGATGGGCGAACTCGGCGGGCCAATGCAGGTACTGGCGACCGCTGACGATCCCGCACACGCCATTCACCGGAAGACGCTGTTACCTCAGCTGGCCGCCAAGCGAATTCGCGACCTCGAGCCGTTCATCGCAGACACCTCCGCCGGCATCTTCGACTCCTGTGTTCGGGGCGGCGCGATCGACTGGATGGCGGCCATGGCGAACCGGCTGCCGATGATGGTCGTCTGCCGAATCATCGGTGTTCCCGATTCCGATGTCGACATGCTCACCCGGTTGGGCTACTCCGCCACGCAGTTCGTCGAGGGGCTGGTGACCGAGGAGCAATTGGCGGCGGCGGGTAAGGACGTCATGGAGCTAGGTGCTTACATCACTGAACAGTTCGGCCAGGCCTCGCCTGCCGAGCAGGACAATCTGCTGGGCGATCTGGCCGCGGCGTGTGCCGAGGGGATCGTGGACCACACCGGGGCTTTGGCCATGTTGATCACGCTCTTCAGCGCCGGCGGGGAATCGACCGCGTCACTGATCGGGTCGGCTGCCTGGATCCTCGCCACCCAGAAGCACATTCAACAACAGCTGCGAGACCGGCCCGAACTGCTGGGGGCGTTCCTCGAGGAGGTCCTTCGCTTCGAGCCTCCGTTCCGCGGCCACTATCGCCATGTCACGCGCGATACCGAGCTGTGCGGCGCGGAGCTCCCCGCCGGATCGCGGCTGTTGCTGCTGTGGGGTGCGGCTAATCGCGATCGGGCACACTTCGACGAACCCGACACCTTCCGGCTCGACCGGGTGGGCGCCAAGGGACACATCGCCTTCGGTAAGGGCGCCCACTTCTGCGTGGGGGCCGCGCTTGCGCGGCTGGAGGCCAGAATCGTGATCGGCCAACTGATCCAGCGCACCTCCAACATCGAGGCCCCAGACATCGGCCGCTGGCTGCCGAGCCTGTTGGTGCGTCGACTCGAGCGACTGGACCTCGTCCTCGCCGGGAACAGTTGACGACAGCCGCGCTAGAGGCTGGTGAAGTGCCCGCCGTCGATACCCAATGTCTGTCCGGTGACATAGCGCGCCGCAGGGCCGACCAGGAAGGCGACCGCGGCACCGATGTCGCGCTCCGGGTCACCGATGCGCCCCAGCGGTATCCGTCGCGCCAGCCGCTCTTCCATGGCCGGCTCGGCCTCGATCGCTGCGGTCATGGCGGGTGAATAGGCCAGGGGCGAAACGATGTTGACCGTGATGCCGTAGGGCGCCCACTCCCGCGCGAGGCTCTTGGCGAACCCGCGCAGTGCTCCCTTCATCGTGGCGTAGAGCGGCAGCGTCGCACTGCCTTCCATGCCCGCCGGTGAGGTCATCACGATGAAGGTCCCGCCGCCCTCCCGCAAAGCGGGCAAGGCCGAGACCGCGCAGTGGTGGGCACCGCCCAGCGACACCGAGGAGTGGTGGGTCCACAGCGCGCGGTCGACGTCGGTCAACTGGTGCGGTTGGCTGGACAGAGTGCTCGTGGCGTTGTGCACCACCGCGTCGAGTCGTCCGGTCGTCGTCACGGCGAGGTCGACGGCTCGGGCGACGGAGTCGGAGTCGGTCACGTCACAGCGCGCCCACGTCGCGTGATGACCTCGTGCGGCGATCTCGTCGACGACCGCCTGCCCGGTCTCGGACCTGCTGGCGACGACGACATGGGCGCCCTCGGAGGCCAGTGCCATCGCGATGCCGCGGCCCACCCCGCCGCCGGCACCGGTGACCATGGCGGTCATGCCGGTGAGGTTCATGGCAACATCACCGATCCGCCGTCGGCGACGATCGTCTCTCCGGCGAGATGGTCGAGGTCGGGCCGAAGCAGGAACTTCACCGACGCGGCGACGGTGTGCATCAGGGTCGAGTCGTCCTTGACGGCCGCGGCGGTCAGATGCCCGGCCGCGATGGCGTCGTCGGAGAACATGGACAGCGGCACGGCGACGAGATTGGCGCCGATACCCTGCGAAGCCCACTGCCGGGCACACGATTTCACCATCGCGCGGATACCCTCCACCGCGGTTGTGTACCCAACGAGGCCTGGGGCGCCCACCATCCCAATCGTGGGGACAACGACGACGATCCGCCCGCCGGCCGAAAAGCCCGCGCGTGCCTGTTGCAGCGCGGTGAGCGTACGCCACATCGCTTCGTCGACGAGACGACGCCAATCATCACCACTCAGAGCTACTACGTCGACCGGCGGCGGGCAGGGATCCATGACAATGACCACGCACGTGGTGTTCTCGGATAGCTCGGCTCCCGGTGCCACAATGACCGCGCCGAGTTCCGTTGCGAGCGCATATGAGAGCTGACCCGGCAGGCCCACCACCGCTGTGGAGGAGGCCACGTCACCGGCTCGACTGGGACGCGACGCGTTCTGCGTGAATCCTGACCAGTTCGCGAAACCCGATGCTTTCGTATCTCGGCTTGGGCTGGACGCCCCACTCGTCACGCGCGGTCTGCTGGCCTGCCGCTTCGGGTGCGCCCCCGAACGGTGGGCCGCCGATCGGATAGGGCTGTTGGCACTCCAGACTGTCATCGGAGAAACGCACCTTCAAAAGCTCGCTGCAGATCTCGTTCAGCGACAACGTCGGCCACCCGTACCAGACCGCCATCACCGGAACGGTCAGCGACCCCTCGATGACCAAGCCGAACAGGCATACCAGCAGGCCGCGCTTGAGCCACTTGTGCATTCGCGCCCAGGTGGGGGTGGTACCCAACGGTAGCGACTCGGCCGGATCCTTCGGCTCCACAGCGGAGTTGGTCACGATGGTCCTTTCAGCTGCTAGTCGGAGAAGATTTCGCGGTTGACGGTATGTAGGTACGGGATGGCCAGGAAGGGCGTGATGTAGAAGATGTTGAACGCCCACCATCCGAACACCGGAAGTCCGACCGCCGTGTACCGGACGTCGGCGTACATCGTCATGTTGAGGATGTATCCGGTCCACACGATGATCCCGAACCAGCACGTCACGATGGTCCACTGGTGGCCCCATCGCTTCATCTGCAACAGCGCGATCGCGGCCGCGATCCGCATGGGGAACGCGATCAGCACGCACACCATCACCCAGGCCTTCTCGCCCGGTGCACCCGCACCGCCGATCCAGAGTTCGTTGTAATGCCAGAAGTAGCCCGCGTCGATGAGGTTGCCCCACGCGGTGAAGACCGTGCGCGTGATCAGGGCGTGGTTGGCGAACAGGTCCAGAGCCCAGCCGATACTGTTGAGCGCGGCGTCAAGGATGATGACGTATCCGATGAGCGTCACCATCATCGGCCGGACCGACAAGCCGTCGCGCTGGGCCTTGCGCAACAGATAAATGCCACGGCAGAACACGGGTAGACCGATGATGCCGAGAACCAGGGTGCCCATGAGTGCGGTGCCGGCGATGCACCATCGATCGGCGCGTCGTTGGGCCGCCCGCGTCTCTTCCTCGTGCTCATCCATGGTGATCGACCGATCTCCGCTTATCGATGTCATCGGGTCACCAGTCCCGGGTGAAAAACATCTGAACCTGAATCGCGAACATCGCGATCAGCACGCCGTAGATAAAGATCTGAAACGCGATCAAACCGCGCTTACGCCGTCGATCCTGATCATCCATGATTCTCCTCACAGTGCTCGATCAAGAACACGATCGATCAGAACGTGCCGATGTTGCCCAGCATCCAGTAGAAGAACGCGACGAGTCCGCACATGACGACCCAGGTCACGGTCAGTCGGACCAGTTCCTGCCACATCGATGGCTCCTTCGTCCGCCGGCAAAGCACAATGCCGACAGAGAGTAGCACCGTTCTCATAAGTGAGAAGAACTATTTCCGGCAGAGGCGTAGGGGCGCCGGTCGGCCGTGCCGGCCTCGCATTACGCGTCGGCGAGGGTGAGAAGTTCGCGTTTGACGACCTTGCCGACGTCGTTGCGCGGCAGTCGTTCGACGAAGACCACCCGCACAGGAACACGGTAGGGGGTCAGGCGCTCGCGACACCACGTGATCAGCTCATCCTCGCTGACCCGGTCGTCGGCGCGCACGACGAAAGCCCACGGAACCTCGCCGAGTCGTTCGTCGGGAACGCCGACCACGGCCGCCTCGCGCACGCGGTCGACGGCCAGCAGCACCTCTTCGACGGTGCCGGGGAACACCTTGAGCCCGCCGCGGTTGATCATGTCCGAGACGCGCCCGTCGAGCCACAGGAATCCGTCGTCGTCGAACCAACCGAGGTCGCCGGTGTGAAACCACCCGTCATCGGTGAGCCTGTCGAGGAACGCGGGGTCGATCTTGCGGGCGGCAGTCGTCGGTGTGCGGACCATGACCTCGTCGTCTGCGATCGTGACGTCGATGCCCGGAAGCGGGCGTCCGACGGAACCGAGTTTCGTCTCCCCCCATTCGCGGGCGTCGGCGGCCGACCATCCGACGACTTCGCCACCGAGTTCCGTTTGGCCGTAGCTGTTCAGGACGAGCACGCCGAACTTGTCGCGGAAGCGGGCCGCCTGGACGGGAGACAGGGGAGCGGTGATCGAGCGGACGATCTTCAGGGGGGACAGGTCGGTGACCGAATCGTCGTGGAGCACCATCGTCAACGCGGCGGGTGGCAAGACCGTGGATCGTAATTGGTGGCGCTTCACCAGCGCTGCGAAGTCCGCGGCCGAGAACCTGTCCATCAACACGACACCGGAGCCCGCGCGAAAAGCGAAGAGCACCTGGTAGATACCCGCCCACAAAGACAGTGAGAGCGGTACCAGATTGGGCATCGGCGCCGTGTTCCGGGGGCCACGCTTCGACCCCCGAAGCTTGTCCAGCAGCCGGTCGATCAGGTCCAGCACCGTGGAGTGGCGTAGCGGCACCGGCTTCGGCGGACCTGTCGTGCCCGAGGTGAACTGCAACAGCGCCACATCGTCGTCGTACCGCCGAGCCTCGTCAGCCGAGTTGGAGTGCGGCGTGACCGACCACGCCAAGCTCGACCCGGTGACGACCGGCAACGCGAACCCCGAGAAGCGATCGGCCAGTTCAGGTGTCGTGATCACCGCGACCGGTTCGAGGGTTTGGAGCGCAGCGGCTACCTCGGCGTCGGCAGCCCTGGGATTGAGCGGTGTGTAGACACCACCGGAACGCCAGACACCGAACAGCGCCGCGACCGTGGTGGCGTCGTTGGGTAGCATCGCCGCGACCACGTGACCGGGCATCAGCCCGCCTTCGGTGAGAACCGTCGCCAGGCGGTCCACGCTCGCGATCAGATCTGCCCGAGACACGTCGACCGCCAGAGTGTGCACCGCGATGTCCGGCAGATCGTCCAGCAGGTCGGAGAGACTCACGAGTCCCGCTCCAGGGGAAGCCACCGTGGTGTTCGCTTGTCGGCGAACGCTTTCGGACCCTCGTCCTGATCCGGATGGCCCCACATCGACGTCAGGTGCTTGGCCCCCTCACGGCAGGCGTCGGTCAGCCCGTGTTCGAGTGCTCCCCAGAGCGCGCGTTTGGTGGCCCGCATCGCGGCCGGTGAGTTTCTGGCGACCTTCTCGGCGAGCTCTTGGGCGACATCGCGAAGCTTGTCGGGCGGGTCGACGATCTGGCTGATCATGCCGAGCTCATATGCGCGCTGCGCGGTGAGTCGTTCGTGGCTGCCGACCAGCGCCATCCGTAACACCGCCTCGGCGGGCACCTTGCGCATCAGCGCGATCGTCTCCAGAGCGCTGACCTGGCCGATGGAGACGTGCGGGTCGACGAAGGTGGCATCCGACGCCGCGATGACGATGTCGGCGTCGGCGACCCAGTGCAGTCCGCCTCCGGCGCATACGCCGTTGACCGCGGTGATCACGGGCTTGCCCACATTGCAGTGCCAGCCGGTCAGATTCAGGTCCAGCGTCTGCATGGTCTCCTGGTACTGTTTGATCCCCTCACCGTCGAGATCGTCGACGTCGGCGCCGACCTGAAATGCCCTGCCGTTGCCGGTGTGCACGATCACCCGCACCTCGGGGTCGGCGTCCAACTCGGCCCATGCGGCGGGGAATTCCTTGCGCATCTGCGCGTCGTAGGCGTTGAGTCGATCGGGCCGGTTGTTGATGATCCAGCCGACGGAGCCGCGCCGTTCGATGATCAACCTCTGATAGCTCACGAAGCCTCCACCGGTTCGAGCGGTTGCCAGGCGGCCGGGCGCTTTTCCCGCCACGCGCGTACGCCCTCGGCATGGTCGGGGTGGTTCCGCAGCCGCCAGATCTCCTCTGCGGCCGCAGCCTTGGCCTCCGACAGCCCGACTTCCAGGGAATGCCACAACGCCTTCTTGGTGGCCCGCATGGCGGTGGGCGAGTTGGTCGCGACCGCGGCCGCCAACTGGGCGGCCGCCGCCCGTAGCTCGCCGGCCGCCACGACCTGCGAGACGATACCCAACTCGTATGCGCGCTGGGCCGATATCCGCTCACCCTTGCCGCTCAGCGTCATCCGCGTGATGGCCTCCATCGGCGACTTCCGCAGCAGGGTGATGGCCTCGTAGGCGACCGCCTGACCCACCGAGACATGCGGGTCGACGAATGTCGCTTCCTCCGCAGCGATGACGATGTCCGCGTCGGCGACCAGATGCAGACCACCGCCCGCGCACACCCCGTTCACCGCGGCGATCACCGGCTTCCACACACCGCAGTGCCACGAGGAGATCTTCAGCTCGGCGTCGCGCGTACGTCGTGAATGGCGTCGCATGGCCTGCTTGTCGCGCGCGACCTGGACCACATCCATCCCGGTACAGAACGCATTGCCGTTCGCGACGTTGACGATCACGTGCACGTCGGGGTCGGCATCCAGCTGTGCCCATGCGGTCTCGAGTTCGTCCAGCATCAACGCGTCGAAGGCATTGCCGGCCTCGGGCCGATTCAACACGAGCCACCCAACGCCATCCGACTTCTCGACGATCAACCGCTCAAATTCGGTCAAGAGCGCGGAATCTCCTTCCAGGGTTTCCCTTTCCACGGATCCGGCTCCTTGGGTAACCCGAGTACGCGCTCGCCGAGGATGTTCTTGTTGATGTCGGTCGTGCCACCCTCGGTGCCGTTGGCGAGGCTGCGCATCATGCCCTGCACCTCGCGGGGCATCGCATCCGGATCGTCGGTGGCGGGCCACGCCACTGCGGCGGTGCCCAGCAGGTCGACCATGAGATCCTGGATCTGCTGGTTGAGTGTGGCCTGGTGGACCTTGCCGATCGAAGAGGCAGCACCGGGGGATTGACCGGCCGAGAGTGCCGCGCGCACACGGGCGTTCGTCCATCCGCGGATCAGTTCTTGAGCCCAGAGACGCATGATCCTGTTGCGTATCACGGGATCGTCCCATCGGCCGGTTTCCCTGGCCAGTGAGATCAGCCGTTCCGCACCGGACCCGCCGAGCCTGCCCATGCCGCCCGATCCGGAGCCCGAAACCATCTGACGCTCACTCGACAGGGTGGACGCGCTGACCCGCCATCCGTCGTTGACCTCTCCGACCCGGTGGGCGTCCGGCACCCGCGCGCCGTCGAGGAAGACCTCGTTGAATTCCGCCTCACCCGTGATCTGACGCAGGGGCCGCACCTCGACGCCGGGTTGGTGCATGTCGAGCAGGAAGTACGTGATGCCTTTGTGTTTCGGTTGATCGGGATCGGTGCGGGCGAGCAGAATCGCGAAGTCCGCCTCATCCGCCCAGGTCGTCCACACTTTCTGTCCGGAGATCACCCATTGATCGCCGTCGCGCACCGCCCGGGTCGCCAACGACGCGAGGTCTGAGCCCGCGCCGGGCTCGCTGAAGAGCTGACACCACTTCTCCTCGTTTCGGACGATCGGCGGTAGGAAGCGTCGCCGTTGCTCTTCGGTTCCGTGGCTGAAGAGCGCAGCGGCGGCGTTGTTGAGGCCCAACGGGTTGAGCCGGGTCAGCCGCAGCGGCGCGAGCACGTTCTCGACGGCGCGAGCCACGTTGTTACCGATACCGAGGCCGCCGTGTTCCGGGCGCCAGGTCGGCGCCACCAGGCCGCTTCGGGCAAAGGTCGGGTACCACCGTCGGTAATCGGCGGGGCTCCGCACGGCTCTCAGGGCGGCCGGACCCTCGGCCGCCGCGGCGCGCCATTGGGCCGGCACCTCAGCCGCGACCCACTGCCGCACCACCTCGACGGCGTCATCGGCGGCGGTGTCTGCGCTGATCGGTAGTGCTGTCATGTTCGCCTCAACGACCCTTGAACTCCGGGGGCCGCTTGTCCCGGAAGGCGGCCAGGCCTTCCTTGAAATCATCGCTGCGACTCGATAATTCGAGGGCCATCGCCTCGTTCTGGAGATGACGATCGAGATCCAGGCCGTTGCCGCTGTGCAGCAGCCACTTGGTGAGGCCGAGCGCGACCGTGGGTGCGGCGGCGAGCCGATTGACGAGATCCGCTGCCGTACGGTCGAGTTCAGTGTCAGGGCAGGCGCGGTGGATGATGCCCCACTGCGCGGCCGTGGTCCCGGAGAGTTCCTCGCCGAGCATCAACAGCTGGCGGGTGCGAACCATCCCGACGAGTCGAGGCAGCAACCAGGCTGCACCGCTGTCGGGCGTGAAGCCGCGCGCCATGAAGGGTTCCCAGAACACCGCGTCCGAGGCCGCCAGACAGAAGTCGGACGCCAACGCGAGGTGGAAACCCAGGCCGGCCGCCCAGCCGCGAACCACAGCGACGACGGGCACCTGGGTCTCGAGCAGTAACGGGATGAGCCTGTTGGCCTTGTTGGGCAGCCGCCGCTGCGTGCTCCCCACGCGCGGTTTGCGTTCCGACGTGGCGTTGTTGGCCACCAGATCGGCGCCGGCGCAAAAGTCCGGACCTTCGGCGTCGATACGGATGACGCGAACCGATTCGTCGGTGCCGCACCGGGACAGGTGCCCGATCATCGCGTCGAGCATGGTGTCGTTGACCGCGTTGCGGCGGTCCGCCCGGTCCAGGGTCAGCCGCAGAACCGGGCCCTGTTGCTCTGCCCGGAGTCCGGGAACGTTCGGATACGTCACGGCCGGCTCACTGTTCGGTGAATCGGTTCGAGACCGCCACCAGCAGATCGGCGAGGTCGGTCGCCCCGCCGGGCGGTTCCGGCAGGCGGACGGGGCCCCGCTGCCTGCTGGGCAACAGGATCGTGGCATGTCCCGGCGTGGTGACTTCGCCGCGGTGATTGGTCGCCGCGAGGTCCAGGTCCACCGCCGGACGGTCCCCGTCGGCCAGGTACTTGCGGGTGACGGTGCCGGTGATGGTGTGCAGATCGCCGACGTAGTTGAACAACCGGAACTCACAATCCAGTCTCCACAGCCAGGCATCGTCGCCCATCCAGTCCGTGCACAGATGGATCAGCCACGTCTCGCGCATGCGACCGTAGTCGAATGTCGTCGGGTTGCCCGCGTTGCGCGCGGCGCTCGGGTCCCAGTGCACCCGCTGTTGGACGTCGGGGACTCCGTGCTCGTTGGGTGTGTAGAACCGCGGAATCCGTTGCCTGTTCTGCCAGGCCAGCCTCAGGGGCCGGACGCCGTACATGCCCATGCCCATCCCGACGTGCCAGCACACCATGTCGGTGACGGTGAGCGGACCCTTGGTGAGCGGGCCGATCTCGTCCCCCTCGGCGACGTCCTCCCACCAACGCGGTTCGGCGCCTCGGGGCGTCTCGCGGGCGTACCGGGCGTCGATCTCGGCGATCTCGTCGGCGCTCCAGGTCTTGACGTCCACGTCTTCGTACTTCTTGCGTCCCCTGGCCTTGCTGCGTTCGGTGCGGATCATGTTCCGGTACTGGCCGCCGAGTATGACGCCGACGTCGTCGGCGAACACCTGCGCCGACCATTCGTGCACAGCCCGGGTGGCGAACTCACTGCTCTTGTCCAGCGCGGCGACAAGGGCGTTGCGTCGGAAGACTCGCCGGTTCGCGCGCAGCGGCGCCCACCACTCGCGCGAGGACCCGCCGTAGAAGGCGTGAACACCGCGCAGCGGGTCACCGGTGGTCAGCTCCCGGTCCTCCTGGGAGAGTTCGGTGACCTCGTCCTCGCCGATCAACGTGTCGCCGCCGATCAGCGCGGGCGGCGCGATCGGTTCACCCCAGACCGACTTCGTCGCGTACTCGGGATCGGACCACAGCGGGTTCGCGTCGCCGTAGCTTTCCGCCACGATCCGGAACGTGTCCTCGTTGGGCCGGCGGTAGTGCGGAGGTTGAGTGTGTGGCACGGCGACGCCGATGCGGGCGCGCAATCTGGCCAATCCCTCATCCGTGATTTGGCCCGTTGCCGAGGACTGGGTCACGCATGCCTCCTCAGTTCGGGCCTCCTCAGTTCGGCACAAATTGTCCCGGGGGCGTCGGCGGAAATTAAGATACCCGAAAAACGGAAACGTCGTTAACGCAGGGGTGAGCGAGTTGACTCAAGACCGGTCGGGCATCGAGAGCGCGGTTGGATCCGATGGTGTCTGCCGGATCACCATCGACCGTGCCGATGCCGCAAACTCGTTGTCCCCGTTGGCACGTGAAGCTCTCACGGACGCGTTCGAGAAGGCCGATGACGATCCTTCGGTGCGAAGCGTGTTGTTGCGGGCGACGGGGGACCGGCACTTCTGCTCGGGTGCGGGTTTGGGCCCGCAATCGGCACAGCCCACCGCGGAGAAGAAGCCCGGAGACGTCGCGTTGATGCTGCAGAAGGGTTATCAGCGACTAATCTGCGCGGTGCTCGATTGTGACAAACCGGTGGTCGCCGCGGTCAAGGGGGTGGCTGCGGGTGCCGGCGCCAGCTTGGTGCTCGCCTGCGATCTGGTCGTCATGTCCACCGAGGCGCGCCTGGTGGAGGCATTCGTGCACCGCGGCATCCTGCCGGACGCGGGCGCGATACATCTGCTGACCAGGATTGTCGGACTGCGCAAGGCCGCCGAACTCCTGATGCTTGGAGAACCCGTCGACGCCGCGACCTGCGAGCGCCTCACGTTGGTGAACCGTGTCGTGGCGCCGGAGGAGACCGACGCGGTCGCCGAGGAACTGGCCCGTCGCCTGGCCGCGGGCCCTACCGTCATGCTGGCACTGACCAAGCGCCTGTTGTCCGTGTCGTCGGAATCGGGGCGCGACCGGGCCTTCGAACAGGAGGCATGGGCGCAGGAGGTGGTGTCGTGGACCGCCGACCTGCAGGAGGGTCTACGGTCGTTCGCAGAGCGCCGGCCGCCGAACTTTCAGGGCCGCTGACGGTCACCCGTTCGCAGGACCGCCACGAATGGTGAAGGTGGTGCTGTCGTCGATCTCGTCGATCGATCCTGCCACCAATTCGGCTGTGAGTGAGCGGTTCTCGATTCCCTTGGTGACACCGATGAACACCCGCGACACCTTGCCCGCGCCCACCGAATAGATGTGAGCGGTGCGATCGCAGTCCCGGTGCGACAGGTAGACCACCACGGGTGTCACCAACTCTGGGTCCATCGCCTTGCCCGCCTCACCCATGATGTCCTCGGTCATCCGGGTACGCGCGATCGGCGCGACGGCGTTGATGGCGATGCCATTTCGCGCCCCCTCGATCGCCAGCACATGCATCATCCCGACCAGCCCCATCTTCGCGGCACCGTAATTGGCCTGGCCGAAGTTGCCGAACAGGCCTGTGCCGGAGGTGGTTTGAACAATCCGTCCATAGTTCTGCTCGCGCATGATGGGCCACGCGGCCCGGGTCACGTTGAAAGCGCCGGCCAGGTGGACCGAGATCACCGCGTCGACCTGTTCGGCGGTCATGTTCTTGAACGCTGCATCGCGGAGGATGCCCGCATTGTTGACGAGGATGTCGAGCCGTCCGAAGGCGTCCATCGCCGCCGCGACGATCGCCGCGCCACCGTCCTCCGTCGCGACGGAGTCGCCGTTGGCGATCGCGGTGCCGCCCGCGGCGGTGATTTCGTCGACGGCCGCTTGCGCCGCCGAGATCGAGGCGCCTTGCCCGTCGACCGCGGTGCCGAGATCGTTGACCACGACGCGGGCACCACGGCGGGCGAGTTCGAGTGCGTGACAGCGGCCGAGCCCTCCGCCCGCGCCGGTGACAACGGCAACCTGATCATCGAAGGTCAATGTCGATGAGCGCTCTCGCGAAGAGTATTGATCTGACGCCATGCTTGAGAGGTTACATTTACGTTGACGAGAATCTGTATTTGCATCGGAGGACACCATGAGCGCGGCCACCGAGCTGCTGCGACACGCGCGGGAACGAGCGGGCGGTCTCAGGGCCCGCTACCGTGCCGCCGGCTTCTGGTCGGACCGGCCGCTCGACGTCGTGCGGTCGGCTGCTCAGCGGTATCCGGCACGGCCGGCGCTGATCGATCGCGGTGCCGAATTAACCTACGCAGCACTGGATGAGCAGGTCGATCGGGCGGCCCGCGCGCTTCGCGACGCCGGCGTCGGCGCGACGACGCCCATCGTTGTCGTGGTCGGCAACGACATCGGTTCGGTCGTCGCCGTGCACGCCGCCATCCGTGTCGACGCGGTGGTACTGCTCGCGCCGCGCAGCGCGGGCGCGACACAGGTCGCCGACATCGTCGCCCGTACCGGGGCCCGGTTCGGCCTGGCCCCGAACTGGCCTCCCGCGGGTGACGCACCCTTGCGGGACGCGTGCACCTGGATCGACATCTTCCGCACGTCGGAGACATCGGTGAGCGACGGGCCCCAGCGGCCCGCCGACGAGCCGTCCTTCGTTCTCTACACCTCCGGCACGACGTCTCGGCCCAAGGGCGTCATCCATTCGCTGAGCACCCTTACCAAGGCATCGGCCAACTACATCGCCGCCGCCGGACTCGGCCGGGACGACCGCATCTTCCTCATCAGCCCGCTCGCCTCGGTCACCGGCGTGCTGCAGGCTCTGTTCATCGGGCCCATGCTCGCCGTGCCGGTGGTGCTCGAGGATCGGTGGGATCCCGCCGCGACGTGTGACCTTCTGTTGTCCTCGGGCGCAACGTGGTACGGCGGTCCGGACCGGCTGCTCGACCGGCTGCTCGACGAAGCGGTCGCCAGGGGGAGCGTCGTGCCGCTGCGGGCGGTGTATCTCGGTGGCACGATGCTCGACAGACGCATCGTCGAACGGGTTGAAGACGATTTCGGCATTGTCGTGATGCGGGCGTACGGATCGTCGGAGGTGCCGGTCAGCACGTCGGGGCTGCGCGCCGAGAGCAGGGCGGTACGTCATGCGGATGACGGTGTCGCGCTGCAGGACGTCGACGTGCGGGTGGGGTCGGCGGGGGACCCGGGCGAGTGTTGTATCAAGGGCCCGCACGCCTTCCTCGGTTACACGGACACCGAGGACGATCTGAACGCGTTCGACGGGGAGTGGTTCCGGACCGGTGACGTGGCCGAGGTCAGCGAACACCGCGTGCGGATCGTGGGCCGGATCAAGGACATCGTCATCCGCAACGGAATGAAGATCCCCGCGGCGGAAGTCGAGGAGGCGGTGGCGCGGATCCCGGGTGTGCGAGAGTGCGCGGCCTACTCGGTTCCGGACGCCACCACCGGTGAACGGCTGGCGGTTGCCTTGATGCTCGACGACGGCGTCGAGATATCGCTCGCCGACGTGGCGGATGCCCTCGTCGGGGACGGAATGCCGAAATACAAGCTGCCCGAGGAGTTGGTGTTCTGGGATGAGCCCCTGCCGCTCAACGCCAACGGCAAGGTGCAACGCAATACCCTGGAGGCGCGTTCGGAGGGTCGGCCGCGGGTACTCGCCGACCGCCTCACCGTCGCCGGTTGAGTCGACCGCCGTTCGTCAATCGCCGGTATCGCCACTGACGTTGGCGGTGGCCTTCTTCATCTGAGCCTGCCAGTCCGACGCATCGCCGGTCTTCTCCTTCTTCGACAGGGCTTGGATGGAGACGTCGTGGCCTTCGGCGGCTTTGCGGAGTGCGCCGACGGTGGCTTGTTCGCGGGTGATGTGGGTGAACGGATCCCAGTGATACCAGCGCATCGCGTTCTGGTAGGTCATCTTGTTGATCTCGTCGTCGGGCACATGGTTGGCGGTGAGGACCTCGTCGAGCTGTTCGGGGGCGCCGGGCCACATCGAATCGCTGTGCGGGTAGTCGGCCTCCCAGCAGATGTTGTCGATACCGATCGCGCCGCGGGTGGCCACCCCGACCGGATCAGCGATGAAACAGGTCAAGAAGTGCTCGCGGAACACCTCGCTGGGCAACTTGCCCCCGAAATCCTGGCCCGTCCACGTCGAATGCATCTCAAAGGTGCGATCCACCCGCTCCAAAAAGTACGGAATCCACCCCGTACCACCCTCCGAGAGCGCGATCTTGAGTGTCGGATACTCCTTGATCGGACGCGACCACAACAGATCCGCCGCGGCTTGGACGATGTTCATTGGCTGCAGGGTGATCATCACATCCATCGGCGCATCCGGAGCCGTGATCGCCAAGCGTCCCGACGAGCCGATGTGCACGTTGAGCACCGTCTCGGTGTCGACCAACGCATCCCACATCGGCTTCCAATGCTCGAAATCGTGAAAACTCGGATATCCCATGGCCGCCGGGTTCTCGGTGAACGTCAACGAATGCACACCACGCTCAGCGTTGCGCCGGATCTCCTTGGCGCACTCCACCGGATCCCAGATCACCGGCAACGTCATCGGAATGAACCGCGCCGGATAGGCCCCGCACCACTCCTCAACATGCCAGTCGTTGTAAGCCTTCACCAACGCCAGCGAAAACTCCTGATCCTCAGTGGCGAACAACCGACCCGCGAACCCCGGAAACGACGGAAAACACATCGACCCCAAAATGCCGCCGGCGTTCATGTCCTTGACCCGCTCATCAACCTGCCAACACCCGGGCCGGATCTCATCGAGCCCCTGCGGCTCCAGGCCGTACTCCTCCTTGGGCCGACCCGCCACCGCGTTGAGCGCCACATTCGGAATCACCGTGTCACGAAACTGCCAGGTATCCGACCCGTCCGGATTGTGCACCAACCGCGGCGCCTCATCGATGTACTTCTTCGGCAGATGATTTTTGAACATATCGGGCGGCTCGACGATGTGATCATCGACGCTGATCAAGATCATGTCGTCCTTGTTCATTTCCGGTTCCTCTCTGTGCTTTCAGTCGCCGGTCGAAAAACCGGTACCACGAATCCGTCGTCGTCCTCGCGGAAGCCGATCTCCAATTGCATGCCCGCACTGAGCCGCTCGGCCGGGCAGTCGACGATCTCGGTCATCAGGCGGGGACCCTCTTCCAGGTCGACCATCGCGACGACGTAGGGCACGGCGTCGAAGGGTGCGACGTTCTGGTGGATGACGCTCCACGTGTATAGGCGCGACCGTCCGGTGGCCCGCGTGAGACGCACGTCCTCGCTCCAGCAGTGAGGGCAGAAGGGCCGGGCGTACAGCGAGTTTCGTCCGCAGGAGCCGCATGCGTTGATCATCAGCATGCGCTCCTGAACTGCTGTCCACCAGCTGTCGCTGTCGCTGTCGATGGTCGGACGGTTCGGACCGCTGGGCGACTGCATCACTGCCTCCCGAGGATCATCGTCGCGCTGTGGGTGAAGAACCCGCCCATCGCGTGCACACATGCGAGGCGCGCGCCCTCGACCTGCCGTTCACCGCATTCGCCGCGCAGTTGCCGAACCGCCTCGACCATCAGGAACATTCCGCGCATCCCGGGATGACACGACGCCAGCCCGCCGCCGTCGGTGTTGGTGGGCAGCGCGCCGCCCGGACGGAGCGCTCCGGAGCCGATGAACGGACCACCCTCACCCTTGGCGCAGAACCCGAGATCTTCGACGGTCAGCAGGACGGTCGAGGTGAACGAGTCGTAAAGCTGACAGACGTCGATGTCCGCCGGGGCCACCCCAGCTCGCGCGAACGCGCGCGGACCCGATTGTGCGGCAGCCGATGTCGTGAAATCGGGCCACTCGCTCATGCTCACGTGCGATGCGGCGTCTGCAGCGCCGAGTATCCAGATCGGCTCCTTCGCACAGCTTTTCGCCACCCTCTCGCTGGCGAGCACGACCGCGCCGCCGCCGTCGGTTCGCAGACATACGTGCTTCGACGTGAACGGCTCGGCGAGCATCGGCGCGGCGGCGACATCTTCGGCGGTGATCCGGTCGCGCTCGAAGGCGTTCTCGTTCATTGCCGCCCACTCGTGAGCGGCGACGGCTACCTCGGCCAGTTGCTCCTCTGTCGTCCCGTACTGGATCATGTGGCGCCTGGCCGCCATGGCGTACTTGGCGATCAGTGTGGCGCCGTAGGGCGCTTCGAACTGCATCGCGCCGCCGGTGCTCAGCGCCGCGGCCGAGGCCCGCACCCGGCGCTTGACGTCCGAGCGTGCGGTCGAACCGTAGGTCAACAGGGCCACGTCGATCTCGCCGGCCGCGATGGCCGCGGCGGCGTGCCGCCCCATGACCTCCCACGAGGATCCGCCGACGTTGGTGGCGTCGACCCAGGTCGGTCGCAGGCCCAGGTACTCGCTCACCTCGATGGGTGGCAACAGTGTCCCGTGCGCGCCGAAGCCGTCGATGTCGTCCTTCGTCAGTCCGGCACCTGCGACGGCTCGCCGCGCGGCCTGCGCCATCAGCGCCATCGCCGTCTTGTTTGGCACCCGCCCGCAATCGGACAGCGCGGCGCCGACCACCGCGACCCGGTTCTCGGACATACGTAATGGTTACCACAGGCGATAATGGCGTTAACGCCATGGTGGAATCATCGTTCTCGCTCGGTTACCGTGGGTGGGTGCCGGGACCTCTGCGAGATGCCTTGAGGGGCGACCGCCTGGTGTTGTGTCTCGCATTGCTGAATGCCCGTACGCCCGACGTGCCGGCAATTGCGGCCGCCAGCGGATACGACGCCGTCTATGTCGATCTCGAACACACCTCGTGCTCGCTCGAAACGGCGGGAATGCTCTGTGTGGCCGCTCTCGGCACCGGTATCTCCGGCCTCGTCCGAGTACCGTCGTACGATCCCACCGTGATCGCGCGCGTACTCGACGCGGGTGCGGTCGGAGTGATTGTGCCGCACGTGAACTCGGCGCGGGAAGCGCAGGCTGTCGTCGACGCGGCCCGCTTCCCGCCCGTCGGCCATCGGTCCATCTCCGGACCGAACGCGGTGAGCGGTTACGCACCTCGTCCGGCCGCCGAACTCACGGTCGAACTCGAGCGTCACACGGTGGTGGCGGTGATGATCGAAACGCCCGAGGCGGTGGCGGCATCCGACGAGATCGCGGCCGTCGAGGGGGTGGACATGGTCTTGCTGGGGCCCAGCGACCTGACGGCCGAGATGGGTATCCACGGCCAATATGAGAATGAGCATTTCCACCGTGCAGTAGACTCTGTCGCAGCGGCCTGTCGTGCACACGGCGTGGCACTGGGAGTGGCTGGGATCAAGTCTCTTGACCTGCTGGAACGCTTTGCGGGGCTGGGACTGCGATTCATCTCGGCGGGAACCGACGTCGGGATGATGACCGAGGCCGCCACCGCCCGTGCGCATGCCCTGCGGGAGCTCGAGAGGCGCGCGGCGAGCCGATAACCGAGAGCCTCGTCACGACAACAGGAGGACGGATGCCCACCGCGATCTACACCGAGCAAGTCACCGACCCCATGGCATGGACCGGCGCGGACTTCAGCAGCAAAGAGGACTTCACCTTCGACCTGTCGTCACGCAATGTCGCGGCGCTGGAATCCATTCTGGCCAAGACCGCCCACAAGGATCGCGACGACATCACGCCTGAGGATGCCCGGCATCCGGATCTCGACGAGGACCTCGCGCGGCTGTACCGGGAGCTGATGTTCGGACGGGGCCTGGCGTGCGTCCGCGGTTTCCCCGTCGAGCAGCATTCGATCGAGGACCTGGAACGCATCTACTGGGCGTTCTGCACACACCTCGGCTACCTGGTGTCGAACAACTCCTTCGGCCACCGCATGGTGCGCGTGCAGGAGGAAGTGCTGCCCAACGGCGTGCAACCGGCGCGTGGCACCAAGTCCAGGGCCGAGCTTGCGATGCACAACGATGCGGCCGACATCCTGTCGCTGCTTTGCGTGTACCCCGCGGCCGAGGGTGGTGAAAGCCAGTTCGCCAGCGGTCCGGCCGCACACAACCGGATCCTCAACGAGCGTCCCGACCTGCTCCCCGTGCTCTACCAAGGCTTCCCGCATCACCGGCGCAGCGAGCAACCCGACGATCAACCGGACGTGACCCCCTACGACGTGCCGGTCTTCTCGCAGATCGACGGTCGCATCTGCATCAACTTCACCTACAGCAGCATCTTGCCCGCCATGCACACCCTCGGCCGCGAGTTCACCCCCGAACAGAACGAGGCCATCGAGTTGTTGCGCAACATCCTGGTCGAACAGCAGGTGGAGTTCCGGTTGGAGTCCGGTGAGGCCGCCGTCGCCAACAACTTCGCGATGTGCCACTCCCGCTCGGACTTCGTCAGCAGCACCGACCCCAAGAAGGCACGCTGCTTTCTGCGGGCCTGGATGGAGGTTCCGCGCGAGGATCGCCGCCTCCCCGTCGGGCGGGAGTACTTCCACATGGAGAACAAAGACCTGCGCCTCGGTTATGACCCCGTTCCGGGACGCGACGGCACGATCGCACGCAATGACTACAAGAACGTCGACCCCGCTCTGGCCGACATGTTCAAGGCGGCTCAAGCGAAGCCAAAAATCAAGCGATGACAATCCGTCCGCGACTGGTCTACGAGAGGTGGACCGATCAGGTCGCAGGAGACATCCTGGCGGGGGCCGACATCGAGCTCGTCAAGCTCGACCTCCAAGCCTCTGATGAACAAGGCTGGGCGGCACTGCAATCCGCGCACGGATATCAGGTCGCCACCAGAACGGATGTCGCCTCGATCGACGACGGCGCGCAGTGGCTGGTCGGGCAGCCTCTGGTGGATCGCTGCCCACAGTTGCTTGCCGTGTGTTCGGCGGGGGCGGGCTACGACGTGATCGACGTCGCGGCGTGCACCCGCGCGGGGATCGCGGTGTGCAACAACTCCGGTCCCGGCGCCGAGGCGGTCGCCGAACATGCGCTCGGTCTCATGCTCGATCTGGCCAAGAAGATCACCGCCGCCGACCGGGCGCTGCGCAGCGGTCCGCTCGGCGATCGATTGGCGTTGCGGGGCACACAGTTGTTCGGAAAGACGCTCGGAGTCGTCGGATTGGGCGCCATCGGAGGACGGCTCGTTCAGTTGTGCGCTCCATTCGGAATGGAGGTCCTGGTCTTCGATCCCTACGTCGACGACGCGACCGCCCACTCGAGGGGCGCGGTTCGAGTGGACCTTTCCGAGTTGGTCGAAAGATCCGACTTCGTTCAGGTCACGTGTCCGCTGACCGCCGAGACGCGAGGGTTGCTCGGGCGAACGCAATTCGCCGCGATGAAGCCGACCGCGTACTTCATCACCACCGCACGCGGCCCGGTACACGACGAAGCGGCCCTCTATGACGCCCTCGTCGCCGGTGACATCGCCGGGGCGGGGCTCGACGTATTCCACGAGGAACCGCCGAGGCACGACAACCCGCTGCTGCGGCTCGACAACGTCGTCGCGACACCACATGTCGCGGGCATTACCGTCGAGGCGGCTCGTGATATCGCGGTCGCCACCGCCAGTCAGTGGCAGACGATCTTCTCCGGGGACATGCCACCGCGGCTACTCAACCCGGAGGTGTGGCCCCGCTATTGCGACCGGTTCGAAGAGATCCTGGGCGTCCGGCCGACCGCCCGCGACACGGCAGCTGTGGAGTGAGATGAGCAATTACGACACCGTCACGTTCGAGGTCTCCGGTCACACCGCGTGTGTGACGTTGAACCGGCCCGAGGTGCTGAACGCGATCAACGACGAGATGATCGCCGAACTCGCCGAGGTGTACGCCGAAATCGAACGTTCGCAAGACATCTGGACCGTCATCATCACCGGTGCCGGCCGTGCGCTGTGCGTTGGGGCCGACGTCAACAAGGCGGCCGACCACGACATGGAGAACGCCGCGGGCATCGACAACCAGGGCGAGCCCATTCTCAGCTCCATGCGCCAGTGGGATGCACCGCAGGAGGCGACACCCCCGTGGCTGCAGATGACCAAGCCGATCATCTGTGCCGTCAACGGGATTGCGTGCGGAGCCGGTATTGACCTCGTTACGACCGCCGACATCACGATCGCGTCCGAACGCGCGACGTTGATGGACCCGCATGTGAGCATCGGTGTGACCTCCGGGCGCGAAGGAGTCCGGCTGGCCCGGATTCTGCCGCTGCCGGTCGCCATGCGGTTGATCCTGATGGGCAAACACGAGCAACTCGACGCCCAGCGCGCCTACGACCTCGGTGTGTTCACCGAGGTGGTGGCCCATGAGACGCTCATGGAACGGGCGTGGGAGATCGCCGAGATCGTGAATTTCAATGCGCCCCTTGCGGTGCGAGGTTCCCGAATGGCCGTGCGCAAGGGCTTGACACTGCCCATATACGAAGCGGAACTGCTCGCCGAGAACTACCGCATGAAGGTGGCCCTGACCAAGGATGCGATCGAGGGCCCGCGCGCCTTCCTGGAGAAGCGCAAACCCGACTGGCAAGCGCGGTAAAGTGTTCTTTCGCGAGCAGACGTAAAACTGCCGCTTTTCGCGCGAAAATGGGCAGGTTTGCGACTGCTCGCGGAGAAAAAGCTAGGCCAGACCGAAGAAGTTCTTCGCGTTGGTGGACAACACCTTCCGCTTTGTCTCCTCGTCGAGGCCCTCGGTCGCCTTGTTGGCGACGTCCATGCTGTTGGGCCAGTTCGTGTCGTTGTGCGGGTAGTCGGTCTCGAACATCAGCTGGTCGGGTCCAACGAGATCGAGGATGCGGAACGCGACCGGGTCGCCGAAGGTGGAGAACCACACCCGGCCGGGCACCTGGGTGCTCGGCGGTTCGGTCAGCAGCGGGTGAATTCCACCCCAGGCGCGGCGGTCCTCCCAAACCTCGTCGACGCGTTGCAGGTAGTACGGGATCCACCCGGCCTGCGCCTCGGCGAATGCGAGCTTGAGTTTCGGGAACTGCCGCAGCTTGCCCGAGAACAGCCAGTCGACCAGGGCGATGGTGCAGTTGACCGCCATCAGGGCACTGGTGACGACGTGCGGTGAGTCGGGTGAGGACTTGGTCAGCGACGAACTCGAGCCGATGTGCAGCATGATGCCGACGTTGTTGCTCTCGCACGCGGCGAAGAACGGGTCCCAGTAACCGCTGTGGATGGACGGCAGGTCCAGTCGCGTGGGCAGTTCCGAGAAGCACACCGCGGGCATGCCTTTGGCCGCTACCCGTTCGACCTCCTTGACCGCGAGCTCGACGTCCCACAGTGGGATGATGCCCAGCGGGATGAGCCGGCCGTTCGAGCCGCCGCCCCACTCGTCGATCTGGAAGTCGTTGTAGGCCTGCACACAGAGCAACGCGAGCTCTTTGTCCTTGGCGTAGAGAAATCGCTGTCCGCAGAACCGGACCAGAGTGTTGGGGAAGCAGGCGGAGGCCTCGATGCCTGCGACGTCCATGTCCGCGATCCGGTCGGCGGGTCGATAGCAGCCGGGCCGCATCTCGTCGTAGGTGATCGGGTCGGTGGAGAGCTCGTCGAGTTCGTAACCGGCGGCGGCGCTGATGAGCGGAATCGGGATGATCGAATCTTCGTAGTGCCAGATGTCGGCGTCGCGACCGTCCTCATCCTCGATGAACGCGACGTCGGAGGTGACCGACGGGTCCATGCGCCCCCGATGCCGGACGATCCGCGGTCCGACGTCCCGATAACGTTCGGGCAACCGGCTGGTCCACAGGTCGGCCGGTTCCACCAGATGGTCGTCCGGCGACACGATCAGAATGTCTGCGGTCAACGCTGCACTCCTTCGGGAACGGCCTGCGGCACAATCGCGAAACTGTTGTTTCCGCAATCGAGAATCGATGTTTCCACGATAGCGTACAGCCACCCACCGGCACGAGGAGAACGCCGGGGAGCCCGACGGGGAACCGAAGTCCGCCGGGTTGGCGCCGATCCCGTCAAGGTGCGCGTGTAGGTAGGTGAGCAGAATCGAATGGGTAACGCGTATTCTCAGAGGATCATGACTGCTAAGAAGCGGAGCGCTCGCGACTCGGAAGCCGATCTCGAACTCGTCGAGGCAGAGGTCGAGATGCCGGGCAGCTGGCAGGAACGGACGATCGAGCGGCGGCTCAGTCAGGCGCGTGCCCGCGCTCTCGCACGCAGTTCGAGGTTCTTGGCCACGGCCCTCGAACTCGTCGAGGAGTCCGGTCGCGCCGACTTCACGATCCAGACCCTCATCGACCGCTCGAACCTCAGCCTGCGCGCGTTCTATCAGCACTTCGCGGGCAAGGAAGAGTTGTTGCTAGCGCTCTATGAGAACGCGACCAGTCAGTTCATCGAGGCGATCCGTCATGAGGTGGCGGCCGCGGACGGTCCGATGGAACAGCTCGAGGCGTTCTGCCGCGGATTCCTCTCGCGTGCCGAGTCGTCGGAGGCCATCGGTGGCCGAGTGATGACGATCTACAACCTGAGCCTGGAAATCGAGCGGCCCGCGGATTTCGCGAAGATCTGGGAGCCGCATCAAAAACTGCTCACCAAGATCCTCACCTCCTGCTCCCGTGCTGGGCTGGTCCGCAAGGACCTGACTCCCGACCAGCTCACGACGCTACTGAACTCGACGCTCATCGCGCTTGCCCAGATCGGCGTCTTCCACCTGGGCGTCAAGGGTGCCGAACTCACGGAGGATCAGCTGTGGGCATGGTGCCTGCAGGCGCTGACGCCGCCCGCGAACGCTCCCAAGAAGGCGCTGACGGCCAAGGCGACGCCGCGCAAGCGGGCCGCCCGCAAGCCCAAGGATCTAACGGGGTAGGCCGAGCCCCCGTTGCGCGATGATCGTGCGCTGCACCTCGCTGGTGCCCGCATAGATCGTCGTTCCGAGCGAGAAGCGCATGAGATGTTCGAAGCGTCCGCGCTCCGGCGCCGTCGGCTCGAAGTGTGACCGCATCGCGTCCGGCCCGACGAGTTCGACGATGTCCTGGCTCGCACGCACGAGCGCCTCGGTGGAGAACACTTTCGACATCGGCCCCTCGGCGACCGGTGCTTGACCGTTCTCGGCCATCCACACGCATCGCCGCTGAAGCAGCGTTGCCACTTCCAGCTCCATCGCCACCCGCGCGATCCGCCGTCGCACATCGGTTTTCGTGATCTGAAGCGAGCCGTCGCCCGCGCGTGTGGTCGAGGCCCACTGTTCGGCATGGTGCAGGAGGCGGGCGATGTGCGGTCCCCATCCGGACGCGTGCTCGTCCTGCAGCGACAGGCCCAACACCTGCCAACCGGCGTCCACCTCGCCGATGCGCCATTCGTCGCCGATGCGGACGTCGCTGTAGAAGGTGATGTTGGTTCGCTCGCCGGACAGCGTCCACACCGCTTGCGCCTCGAAGCCGTCGGAGCAGGTCGGTACGAGAAACATCGTGAGCCCCTTGTGCTTCGGCTTCTCGGGGCTGGTCCGGGCCAGCAGAAAGACGTAATCGGCGATGTGTCCGTTCGTGGTGAACATCTTGGAGCCGTTGATGACCCAGTCGTCGCCATCTCGTATCGCCCTGGTCGCCGCGGCCGCGACGTCCGAACCGCATTCCGGTTCGGTGAAACCCAGAGCGATGGTGATATCTCCGCCCAAGGCACCGGGGAGGATGCGCTTCTTCATCGCGGGTGTGCCGATCTGCCGGATGATCGACGCCACCATCCGGGTGGTCTCGGACAGGTAAACCGGCGCGTCCGTCCGCATCAGCTCCTCGTTGAGCGCCTGCTCTTCCCACGCGTTGCGGTTCTGCCCGCCGAGTTCGGTCGGCCAGCCGGGAGCGAAGTAGCCCTTTTCGACAAGCCCTTTCGCGAAATCGTTGTCGTGCGCGACACCGCTGCGGTAGATCCGTTCCTCGAAAGCCGGGCTCAGCACGCCGTCGAGATGCTCGCGCACACCGTCGCGGAAGGCTTCGGTTGCAGCGTCTGATTGAAAGTGCATGAGCGGTAACCAATCTGTCGCGAAGCCCGCGCGGCCGGCGTGGGCGATAATGTTACTCTCAAAAGTGAGAGTAACCATATTCGCATGTGAGGGAACATTAGGTGGACTTGAGTCTGTCCGACGAGCAGCGACAACTCGTCGACTCCTTCGCGGCGATGTATGCCCGCGAATCGACGTCGCAGCGTGTGCGGGCGGCCGAACCTCTGGGTTTCGACCCAAAGCTGTGGGAGGCGCTGGTCCAGACCGGCGTCATCGAGATGGCTGTCGGCGAATCCGACGGTGGCTGGGGAGCTTCCGAGCTGGAGCTGGCTCTGATCGCCGAGCAGTACGGCCGGGCGGTCGCATCTGCACCGGTCATCGAGGCGCAGATCGCGGCCCGGCTACTGGCGGCCTGCGGGCGGAAACAACTGTTGGGCTCGGCCCTGTCGGGCGACAAGCTGGTCAGCTTCACGCCGCGGGCCTTCAGCGGCGATGTGTTGACGCTCGTGCCCGGCGGCGCGGTGGTCGACGCCGTTGTCGCGTTGGCCGGCGGACGTCTCGTCGCGTCGTCTGCCACCGACCGAAAGCCCATCCAGAACCACGGGTCGCTACCGCTGGCGGATGTGAATCTGCGAAACGACGCCATCGTTCTCGCCGAAGGCGAGCGGGCCCGCCGGCTGTTCTCGGACGCGGTCGACCTGTGGCTCGCGCTCACCGCCGCGGCCCTGGTGGGCGCCGCCGCCAAGGCCGTCGAGATGGGTGTCGAATACGCCAAACAACGCCATGCGTTCGGCACGCCGATCGGCGCCTTTCAAGCCGTGTCGCACCCGCTTGCCGACAGCGCCACGGCGACCGACGGTGCGCGATTGCTGGCCCTCGAGGCGGCGTGCGCGTTCGCCGATGAACCGCGCCGCGCGACCGAGCTGGCCGCGATGGCGTTCGCGTTCGCATACGAGACCGCGCGTGATGCGACGTACCGCAGTCTGCACGTCCACGGCGGCTATGGCTTCGGTATGGAAGGCGACATCCAGCTCTACTACCGGCGGGTCCGCGGCTGGGCGATGGCGTACGGTGAGCCGGCGGTCGCGCTGGACCGCGTCGCGGACTCCCGCTACGGAGCGGTGAGCGGCTGAACCGCGTCAAGCTTCGGCGCGCACCTGGTCTTTGACCGACAACACGATCGGGGGAGCGGTCCGCCAGTTCGGCACACCCTGTTCCTCGCCGGCGGTCGCCCGCTTGTCGTCGCGCACGCCGACCCAGTGCGAATGGTTCAGCTGATGCAACGTGAAGCATGACTGTAGGGCGTTGTAGAAGCCCATGTTGTCGACCGACTGATTGACCGACTCCTTGATGAGCAGGGCCGCCATCGTCGGTACGGTGGCGATGCGCCGCGCCATTTCCAGTGTGCGCTCGGCCAATTCGTCGCGCTTGAAGATCTTGCTCACCATCCCGAGGCGGCAGGCCTCCTCGATGTCGATGGCGTCGCCGGTCAGCATCAGCTCCTTGGTGCGTCGCGGGCCGAACTCCCACGGATGACCGAAGTACTCCATGCCACACATTCCCAGGCGGGTGCCGACGACGTCGGCGAAACGCACCTCTTCGCTGCCCACGATCAGGTCACACGCCCAGATCAGCATCAGGCCCGCCGAGAACACGTCACCGTGCACCTGCGCGATCGTGATCTTGCGCAGATTTCGCCACCGCAGGTTGTTCTGGAAGAAGTAGTGCCACTCCTGCAGCATGATCTTCTCCGCACCCTCTCGGGTCCCGCCGTTGATGGCGGCCGTGGGGTGCTGCCCCGGTCCCGGCGTGAATTCGGCGCGAGCCTGCTTGGACCCGATGTCGTGGCCGGAGGAGAACATCGGTCCCTCGCCGGCGAGGATGACCACGCGGACGTTGTCGTCGGCCTCGGCGCGCCCGAACGCCTCGTCGAGTTCGACGAGCATCCCGCGGTTCTGCGCATTGCGCTGCTCCGGACGGTTCAGCGAAATCCGCACTATCTGGCCGTCGTCGAACGTGTCCCATTTCAGAAACTCGTAATCGCTCATCGTGTCCTCCGGTTCTTCCAGCATGGCAATGGTGATATCAATATTTGAGAAGCTATGTTCTCACGGGTCACAGGGACCGGTGGAGAAGGGTGACATGTCGGACTGCCAACGTAACCCGCGGGTGATCCTCTGGGGGCCAGGTCAGGTCGGTGTCGGCGCGTTGCGCGCACTGATCGCGCATCCGGGCCTGGACCTGGTCGGCGTGGTCGTACACGCCGAGGCCAAGGACGGCATGGACGCGGGCGCGCTGTGCGGCATGCCCGCGACCGGCGTCGTTGCCACCCGCGACATCGACGCCGCGCTGTCGCTGGACGCGGACGTAGTCGCCTACTTCGCGTCCGGTGACTATCGGTACGCGGAGGCCGCGGACGACATCGCTCGCTGCCTGCGGGCGGGCAAGAACGTCGTGTGCACGTCGCTCGTCCCGATGTGCTATCCGCCGGCTGCGGACCAAGAGACCGCTGAACTCATCGCCGCCGCGTGCGAGGCCGGCGGCACCAGCTTCTTCAACAGCGGCGTGGACCCGGGGTGGGCCAACGACGTGATCGCGTTGACCATGACCGGGTTCAGCAGCCGGGTCGACACGATCACCATGCAGGAGTTACTCGACTACGGCCCGATCAACCAGCCCGAGATCATGTTCGATTTCATGGGATTCGGCCACCCGCCCGACCATCCGGCGCCGTTGTTCGACACCGAGCGGCTCGCCGCGCTGTGGGCGCCCACCGTTCACCTGGTGGCCGACGGTGTCGGTCTACCGTTGGATCGCGTCGTGACAACGATCGAGAAGTGGCTGGCCACCGAGCGGTACGAAGTGGCCTCCGGCATCATCGAGCCGGGCACCATGGGCGGGATGCGGTTCAAGCTCGCGGGCATGGTCGACGGCGAGGAGCGGGTCGTGCTCGAGCACATCACGCGCATGGGCGAGGGTTCGGCGCCGGACTGGCCGCGCCACCCGTCCCCGCACGGCGGTTACCGCGTCATCGTCGACGGCCTTCCGACGTACACCGTCGACATCGAAATGCACGGGCGCGGCAACAACATGCGCGGCCTGACATACGCCACCGTGATGCGGGAACTGAACGCGATCCCGGCCGTGATGGCCGCTGCGCCGGGGGTGTTGTCGACGCTGGACCTCCCGTTGATCACCGGACCGGTTCGCGGCGGGACATGGCGGGGCGTCCTGCCCGGCACTGCATCATGAGCCGAGCAGAGGCGAACGACGTCTGGACCGTGATGCAGACGGCGTCCGCGGTGCGGCGGTATCGCGACGAACCCGTCGACGACGAGACTCTCGGGAAATGCCTGCGCGCGGCCAGTTGGGCCCCGTCGGGTGGCAACCAGCAGCCGTGGCGGTTCGTGGTCTTGCGCTCCGAGCGGGCGCGCGCGATCGTCACCGACGCCGCGCACCGGACTTGGGACGAACTGCAGCAGTTTTACGAAGTGTCGGCGCCCAAAGACGGGGCGGACGATCCGAAATCACGCGTGCTGCGGTCGATGGCCGAACACATGCGGATCGGCGGCGCCGCACCGGGTCTCATTCTGTTCTGTGTCCGTCCACAGGCCGGAGCGTCCGAGCTGCAGCAGGGCGGATCGATCTTCCCCGCGGTGCAGAATTTTCTGCTGGCGGCTCGAGCGCAGGGGCTCGGGGCGGCGATCACATTGTGGCACAGCAGTTGTGAGACGCAGTTGCGCTCACTGGTCGGCATCCCCGACGACTGGATGTTGGCGGCGCTGGTGACGGTCGGGTGGCCCGCGGGCCGACACCACACCGTTCGTCGTAAGCCGTTGCCGGAGGTCGCGGCGGTCGACCGTTGGGATCAGCCCTGGCCCTCCCACGGTCCGCGCTGATCCAGTGACGCGTCACGGTTGACGTCGAAACGCACGCTGACCTTCTGAAAGCCTTTTGCCCGTTCGGCTTTCGCTCGCCGGGTGTAGGTACGGCGGTCGGCGGGCGTCAAGTTCACGTCGTCGGTGAACGGCGTCATCAACGAACGGGGATACAGCTGGTCGACGCGTACGACGTTGACTTCCGCGCACATCACCAACGTCACCGAAATCAGATACAGGAACGCGAGCAGGCCGAGAACCAGTGCGAAGACGCTGTTGGTGGCGCTGGTCGACTTCACCACGTGGGCGACGTAGTTCGCGCCGAACCACTGCAACAGCTGCCAGATCACCGCGGCCGCGAGCGCGCCGGGCAGCACATCGCGATACGTCACCGGCCGGGCGGTGGTGACGCGGAACGCCACCAGGCAGATACCCGCGTTGATCGCGATGGTCACGATCGTGACACCCACCTTGCCGAACCACCCCAGACCGGCGGTTGCGTGGCCGACCGCCGACAACACCGTCGCGGTGATCGCCGCCGAACCGAGCACGAACAACAGCAACAGGCTTCGCAAGCGCGACCGGATCGGGTCCGGCCGATTGTTGCGGGGCACCGCCCACACCGAATCCATCGCGTTCTGCAGCGCCTGCCCGACACCGAGGCCGCCGTAAAGAGCGCCGGCGATACCGACCACGACGGCCGTAGCGCCGCCGCTGAGTTGGTCCGGCCGCTGCAGCTGGCTGCCGATCACCGGGAACTGGCTGAACGTGGACTGCAGCACCTGCTGTTGTAGGTCCGGGTGGCCGACGAGCACCACGCCCAGCGCGGTGGTCAACAACAGCAGCAGCGGGAACAGCGAAACGAACGCGTAGTAGGTGATCAGCGCGGCCAGATAGCCGCCCTGATCATCCACGTACTTGTAGATGACCGCGATGACAAAGCCGACGCGGCGGTTGCGTCGCTGCAGCCGGTCCAGCCAGCCCACCATCTGCGGACCCCCTCGGCCTGGATCCTCGCTGATCAGCTCGGCGATACCCGATTCGGCAGGAGGTCAATCCTTGCCCGCGCGCCGCGCCCGCGCCCGGCGCTTGCCCTCGTGCATCGCGGCAACCCGGGCCACGGGGATGGTTCTGCCGTGTTCGATCAGGTCGGCGGGCAGCGTCTGCGGCGCGGGCATCGCCTCCGCCCACGGGTCGCGGCCCGCCAGGGCGTCGATAGCGGTGTGCACGGTGAAATCCGCGGGCGTGATGCGGTCCAGGTCCGACCAGTCGACCGGAAACGAGACCGGGGTGCCGGGGCGTAGCCGGGGGCTGTAGGCGGCGACGACCGTCGCGCCGCCGGAACGCGTGGAGTCGATGAACACCTTGCCTTCGCGGTCATCGACGATGAAAGCCGTTGTCGCGCAGCTCGGGTCGAGCGACTCGGCTCGAGCTGCGAGCGCACGGGTGGCCGCGGCGACATCCTCGACCGGCGCGTTGTCGTCCACCGGGACGAAGACGTGCACGCCCTTGGCGCCGCTCGTCTTCACCGCTCCACTCAAGCCGCAGTCCGAAAGCGCTTGCCGGACAAGGTGTGCGGCAGCGACGACGGCCGAGAAATCGCTTTCCGCCGGTGGGTCCAGGTCGAGCACCAGATGCGTTGGGCGGTAGATGTCGTCGGCCATGCCCAGGGTTGGGTGGTATTCGACGGCACGCTGGTTGGCCAGCCATAGCAAGGTGCGCCGGTCGTCGCACAGGGCGTAGCGCACGTCGCGGTGCGACGACTCCGCCCACATCGAAACGGTTTTCACCCACTCCGGCGTGTACTTCGGCACGTTCTTCTGCATGAACGGTGCACGCCCGCGCAGCACCCGCAACACCGTCAGCGGTCGCCCCGTGAGACCGGGCAGTATCCGGTCGGACACCGCGTCGAGGTAGTCGATCAGATCGCGCTTTGTGGCACCCGCGTCCGGGGTCAGAGGCTGGTCCAGGTTGGTCAACTCGACCCCGGCGCGCTGTTCCTCGGCGCTCATCTGTTCACCATAGGCGCCGGGCCCGGTCAGATGCTGAGCCGGCGGTAGCGCTGCAGGCGCCGGATACCCGCGGCCGACACCGGACCGTGGTGTGGCGCCAGCGTGGCTTCGACGCGTGTGCGGACCTCCCCGACGTCGAGGTGCGTCCCGATCGCGACGATCACGTTCGTGGATGCCGATGACGGTGCGTTCGCGATGTGGACAGACGTGCCGACCACGTTGACAACATAGCGGCGCGTGCGCTCGCGGTATTTGATCGCGACCGCGCCCTTGAGCCGATACACACCTGCGGGCGGTTGTTCGAGCAGGTCGATCAGCGCCGCGGGATCAACGTGCCCGACGCTGGTGACGGTCACCGAATCGGCGTGGACGTGGAGATGTTCGGGTTCGTCGCCCGTATCTACCAACAGCTCCCGCAGTGACAACTGTTCACCGACCTCGGCGGACGCGGACACGTCATACAGCAGGGCCGGATCGACCCGCCCCGCCGTCGCGCCCACGATGTGGACTTCCGGATTCCGTTCGCGCACACGGCTTTCGATGCGGCCGAGTACCGTCTGGCGGTCATCCTCGGGAATCTGGTCGAGCTTGTTGACCACCACCAGCGAGGCCGCGCCGTACCGGGCGGGCGGGGTGGCATGGTCGTCGATGGTGTCGAAGTGGGTGGCGGCGTCGATGACGTCGACGACGCCGCCCGGCCGTACCCGCTCCACGCCGCTGAACCGGATGATTCGCGAGATCGCGATCGGGTCGGCCAGGCCGCTGGCCTCGATGATGATGGCATCCAGCCCGAGCTTCGGATCAGAGAGCTTGGCCAGCGCGTCGTCGAGGCCTCCGTCGTCGGGAAGGCAGCAGATGCATCCCCCGGCGATCGAGGCGGGTTCGTCGACCTGGCCGGTGACCAGCGCGGCGTCGACGTTGAGCTCGCCGAAATCGTTGATGATGACCCCGACGCGCGCACCCGGCTGGCGCAATACGTGGTTGAGCAGCGTGGTCTTACCCGCGCCGAGGTAGCCGGTCAGGGCGATGGCCGGGATCGTCGTCGCTGTCACGCGACACATGATCGCAGCGCGGTACCTGTGCGTCCGCCCACAGGGTGTTTCGGACCCCCACAGACGTGGAACCTTGACGCGTGAGAGGAGGCCCGAATGACGGACCACGATAAGGCCGGCCAGGCACGAGAAGGGCTGCTCGACTCGGTGAAGGGCAAGGCCAAAGAGATGTTCGGTGCGATCACCGGAAACGACTCGATGACTGCAGAAGGCCAGCTTCAGCAGGCCGAGGCCGAACGCCGCAAGGAAGCAAACACGGTCGAGGCGGTCGCCGACGCGCAGGCACGCGATGCGCGCAACGAGGTTGCGGAGGCCAAGCGGGAAGGTGCCAAGGAACGCGCCGAAGCGAACGCCGAGGCCGTAGCCGAGAAGGGCACGGTGGAGAGCCAGAAGGCCGCCCAGAAGCGCGCCGCCGAGGACGCCGCACACCAGCAGCTCGAGCGGGAGCGCACGCAGGCCGAACTCGAGGCGGATCGCAAGGCGCGCGAGGCGCGGGTCGAGCAGCGCGCGGAGGTGCACGACGCCGACACCCAGCTCGCAGGAGCGCTCGATGAACACCGCGAAGCGGTCGAGGAATCGGCGAGCGCGAAGGCGGAAGCCGCCCGCATCCGGCGCCAGGCCGACAACCTGAACGACAACGCCTGATCAAGGCGTAGAAGGAGCTTGACCATGAGTATCACCGCTATTCCGAAGGCGGTGCTGAGGTTTCAGTACCAGGTGGCCCGTGTGCCGCTGCAACTGATCGACGATCGATTCGTCGCACGGATGAACGACGAGGCACCCGCGCGCCTGTTCTACGAGCGTTCCCTGGGGTTGTTGGACACGGCCGTCGGCACTGCGCTCGGCGACCGCGAGCTCCAGAAGCGGGGCGCCACACTCGTCGAGCGCAGCGACGCCCTGCGCCGTGCCGCCGAGCTCGACGCGGCCGCCGACGAGAACGTCAAGCAGGCGGACCGGGAGCTGAAGGTGACGCGCGAAAAGGCGTTGCAGGACAAGCAGAAGGCATTCGAGGAGACCGAGGCCGAGGCTCGTCAGGCGCGCACCGAGGCTCAGCAGCGTAAGCGCACAGCGGTCGAGAACGCCGAGAAGAAGATCGTCGAGAGCAAGAAGCGGGCCGACGAGATCGCCGAGCAGCGCAAGAAGAACGTGGAGACCGCGAAGCGCCGCGACGAGGAGCAGATCGAGGCGGCCGAGCGTGCTGCGGCCAAGGCGGCCAGCGTCAAGATGGCCGACGCGCAGGACAAGCGCGTGGACGCCACGGTGACGCGGGCGCAGGCCGACAAGATCGAAGACCTCGCCGACGCCGAGAAGGACAAGCGCAAAACCGACGGCTAGATCCCGAGCAGCGACTCGATCCAGCCTCGCGCGAAGTACAACAGGAAGCCCGCGGCGACCACCCACAACAGTGGGCTGATCTCGCGGGCCTTTCCTGCTGCCGAGCGCAGCACCACCCACGCGATGAAGCCGACGCCGATGCCGTTGGCGATCGAGTACGAGAACGGCATCGTCGCCACCGTCAGCACCACGGGCAGCGCGACCGAGAACTCGGAGATGTCGATGTGGCGCAGGTGCGACACCATCATCGCGCCCACGATCACCAGCGCTGCGGCTGCCACCTCCGTCGGCACCACCGACGCGAGTGGCGAGATGAACATCGCCGCCAGGAACAGGACGCCGGTGACGATGTTCGCCAACCCGGTCCGAGCGCCCTCGCCGATTCCCGCGCCCGACTCCACGAACACCGTGTTCGACGATGCCGACGATGCGCCGCCGACCACGGCGCCGGCGCCTTCGACGATCAGGGCCGACCGCAGGCGCGGAAACGTGCCCTTATCGTCGGCCAGCCCGGCCTCCCGCGACAGCCCGGTGAAGGTGCCCATCGCGTCGAAGAAGTTCGCGAACACCAGCGTGAAGACGAACATGGTCGCGGCGATGATCCCGATGCGGCCGAAGCTGTCCATGCTGAACGCGCCGACGAGCGAGAGATCGGGTAGCGCGAACGGTGATCCCGACAGGGTAGGCACCGACAGGCTCCAGCCACCGGGCTTGTCGACGGCGGACCCGAGGTGCCAGATCGCCTCGATCACGACCGCGACGACGGTGCCGGTGATCAGCCCAATGAGGATGCCGCCGCGCACCTTTCGGGCCACGAGGATGCCCGTCAGCAGCAGCGTGAAGGCGAACACCACGGTGGGCACGGTGCTGATCGAACCGCTGCCGTCGCCTCCGAGGCCGACCGGCGGCGACGGTTTCCCGGTCGAACCGATGAACCCCGCGTCGACCAGGCCGATGAACAGGATGAACAACCCGATGCCTGCCGTGATCGCCAACTTCAGCTGCATCGGTACCGCGTCGAACACCAGTCGCCGCAATCCGGTCGCCGCCAGCACCACGATGATGAGGCCGTTGATTACCACCAACCCCATGGCCTCGGCCCAGGTGAGAGAGCCGACGAGCGTCGTCGCGACAAACGAGTTGATGCCGAGGCCGGCGGCGAACGCGAACGGCATACGGGCGATGAGCCCGAACATGATCGTCATCACGCCCGCTGCCAACGCGGTGACCGCTGAGACCTCGGCGAACTGCAGCCTGTTGCCGGACACATCCTCTGAGCTGGACAGGATGATCGGATTCAGCACGATGATGTAGGCCATCGCGATGAACGTGACCAGGCCGCCGCGGGCCTCAGCCGCGACCGTCGTTCCGCGCGCCGAGATCTCGAAGAAGCGGTCGAGGCGGTTCATTCCTCAGACCCTATGGGGTGTCGTCGACACGCGTCATCTCGTGCAGAGCCCGCAGAAAGGCCCGCCGGTCGCCGGGCGACAACACCGAGAGCCACCGTTCCTCGCCGCGTTGGATCTCCGCCTGCACCGAATCCTTCAGTGCGCGGCCGGCTTCGGTGATCGCGAGCAACCGGACGCGCCGGTCGGCGGGATCGGGCCGCCGTTCGATGTAGCCCTTGTCCTGCAGCTCGTCGAGCGTGGGAATGATCCGCGTCTTGTCGGCGCCGATCGCCTCCGCGAGGGCGGCCTGCGTGCGCACCGGGGACTCGTCGAGCGCCAGCAACACGCTGTACCCCCACATCGAGACGCCGTGCTCGGTCAGCACGGGAGTTTCGAGTGCGATGAGTCGACGGAGCAGCGGGGCGAGCATCGCGGCGAGGTCCTGTCGTCGCGGCTTCGGCGGCATGAAGGGATATTAAGCGTTGACCAATCATATGCGTCGGTATATCGTAAGCGTATGCATACTAATATCGATCCGCGACCGGCCCACCGGATCGCGGTCACCACCACAATGGAGATCGTCTCGGGGATCACCGCGGCCGACCTCGACCGCCCTACGCCGTGTGCGGGGTGGAACCTGGCCGATCTGTTGACGCATATGACCGTGCAGCACAAGGGATTTGCCGCTGCTGCACGGGGAGGCGGCGCCGATCTCACGGTATGGGAGCCCGCGACCGTCGCCGAGGCGGTTCGCGCGGACCCCCGCGGCGCATACACGGCGGCGGCCACCGAGGTGCTGGACGCGTTCGCCGCCGACGGCGTGCTGGAAGCGACGTTCGCGCTACCCGAGTTCGGTCCGGACGCGACCGTCCCGGGTGCGATGGCGGTCGGTTTCCATTTCGTCGATTACGTGGTGCACGGCTGGGACGTCGCCCGCAGCATCGGCCTGCCGTTCACGCTGCCCTCCGAGGTGATCGACGCCGTACTGCCACTGGCATTTGCAGTTCCCGACGGCGAATTCCGCGAGATGGACAACTCGCCGTTCGCCCGCGCGGTGGCGCAGCAGGAAGGCGCGGGCGACCTCGACCGGATACTGCGTCACCTGGGCCGATCGCCCGACTGACACCCCGCAGGCGTCACCGCGGGTCGATGAACCCCCGTAGCCTCTCGGCCGGGACGACGGACGCGCCGGCGGCTCGCACCCGTTCGGCGAGCGTTCGGTCGGAAGTCGCCACGCAAATGTCGGACGGTTGATCGTCTGCACCGATCAGGCGGACGATCTCGTCGTCGGCCGAGTTGGCCGCCGCGCGGGGCGCATACGCGACCGTGACGACGGTTGATTCGATGGGCGGCTTCGGGGGTCGTTCGAATACGACGGTGACGTCGTCACCCGCGGGGCGCCACGCCTCCAATCGCTCGACGAGCGTCACCATGGCCCCGTGGCGGTCCCGCCACCAGCCGTCGGGGCGCGAACCGATCACGTTCATCCCGTCGACGATCCAGCGAATCACGCGTCGAGAACGGGCGTCGCTATGTCCGGATCAGTAGGCGTGGCCGGTCTGCTTGGCCGTCGGATGCCGACGGCCAAGCAGGTAACCGAGCCAGCGAATGTCGAGTAGCACCTGGTCGCCTTCCGCTATGCAGTCTTCTGAGTCAGCAGCGGCAGAAGCCGGCGCCGTTTCTCGATGCTCTCCGCGAAGTGGTGAAGCGCATCAGGTAGTGACGCGGCAACCGGGACGCTCACTCCGGAGCCGCGCAGTACTCGTTGAACGTCATCACTGACGATGACGGCCCAATCCACCTCCGCTTGATAGCAGCTCTCATCGACGTCGTACATCAGCGAAATGAGTTGCTCTGCGCATGAACTCACGCCACTCAAATCGAGGACGAACGGCTTCTCGGCCAATACGAATCGGCGAGCGAAGGCGGTGATTCGTTCGATGTTCCGATCGTCGATGACGCCGTCTACCGTCACCACAGTCGCCAGTTGACGGCACACCGCATGAAGCTTGGCACCGGCGCAGTCGAATGTCGGGTTCCCGTACATCACTGCCTCCTCAGGTAGGTCAGCTTCGTCGATGACCCAAACTTAAGTGGTGAGATTAAGGCAACCGGCAACGCCGGCTAATACTTTGGTAAGAAGCACAATTTGCGTTAGGCAGCAAACCGTCAATTATCGCGCAGCCACTGGGGACCCGAATAGTTCTCCCAGGGGCTGTAATCGGCGAGCAGCTCCTCCTGTGCGGGGCGCTGGTCTTCGGGCACGTGCTGCAGGTTGATCCGGATGCGATACCAGATCGAACTGGGTCCGCGCATGCCGTCGACGAGAACGTCTGCGGGCTCCAGCTTTTCGGCCACCGACGGGTGGCGCCGTCGCCACTCGTCCAGCGCCGCCATCGCCTCGTCCTTGGTCTTGGTGCGGGCGATCTCGATCAGCGGTTTGGAGGACACGCGCCGGCCGCCGCCTCCGCCCGAACGCTTGGCTCCGCGCGGCGCCTTCTCCGCCGGGCCGAGCCGGTCGGCGAGATCGAGCAGCGCGTCGAGCGATCCCGCCGCCTCGTCGATGCCCTCCCACGGGTCACCGATTTCGGCGAACCGCTGTGGCACCGTCGCGATCGTGAAGGCCTCGGGGCGGCAATCGGGCACCTCGTCCCAGAGCAGCGGTGTCGACACCCGGGCGTCCGGTGTCGCGCGCACCGAATAAGCCGAGGCGACGGTTCGATCGAACGCGTTCTGGTTGAAATCGACGAAGACGCCTTCGCGCTCCTCCTTCCACCAGCGCGCGGTGGCGATGTCGGGGGCGCGGCGTTCGACCTCCCGGGCCACCGCCTGCGCTGCGAGGCGGACGAACTTGAACGGCCAGCGCCGCTCGATCCGGGCGTAGATGTGGAAGCCCTTCGATCCCGACGTCTTGGGCCACGCCGTCAGCCCGTGGTCCTCGAGCACCTCGCGAGCCACCATCGCGACGTCGATGATCTGCGGCCATTTCACACCCGGCAGAGGGTCGAGGTCGACGCGCAACTCGTCGGGGTGGGCCAGGTCGTCCGCGCGCACCGGGTGCGGGTTGAGATCGACACATCCGAGGTTGACCGCCCAGACGAGGCCGGCCTCGTCGCGCAGCACGGCTTCGGCCGCCGACGTCCCGGACGCGTACTTCAACTCGGCGACATCGACGAAGTCCGGTCGGTTCTTCGGCGCCCGCTTCTGGAACACCGCCTCCTCGGTGATGCCCTTGACGAACCGCTTGAGGATCATCGGCCGGTCGCGAACACCGCGCAGGGCGCCGTCGGCGACGCTGCGGTAGTACTGCATCAGGTCGGCCTTGGTGACGCCGATATCGGGGAAGACGACCTTGTCGGGGTGGCTGACGGGCACCTGGTGACCGTCGACCTCCAGATACCGGGGTACGGCCATAGCGTCATGTTAGTTTCCCGGCCGCAGTGCGACGCGGGTCACATATGGTGGGGTCATGGCCAGACTTCAGGAGCTCCCGCTGCAGGCGTTCGCCAAGGCTCAGCAACTCGTCGAACGCGGGTCGGCCGAGCTGCACTATGCCGCGAAGATGTTCGGCGCCGGTGCGTTCAAGATCGAACCACCGCAGAATGTCGCCGCGATGCTCGCCGACATTCGTCGGTGGGGCGAATTCGGGATGATCCCGGCGCTCAATGCCCGCCGCACCCCCAACGGGATGGCGATCATCGACGACTTCGGCGAAATGACCTTCAAGGAACTCGACGATGCCGCGCATTCGGTGGCCAACGGCCTGCTGGAGAAGGGCGTCAAGGGCGGCGACGGCGTCGCGATCCTGGCCCGCAACCACCGGTGGTTCCTGGTCGCGCTGTACGGCGCCGCCCGCACCGGCGCCCGCATCATCCTGCTCAACAGCGAGTTCTCGGGTCCCCAGGTCAAGGAGGTGTCCGAACGCGAAGGCGCCAAGCTGATCATCTACGACGATGAGTACTGCGAGGCCGTCTCGAAGGCCGACCCGCCGCTGGGCAAGCTGCGCGCGCTTGGTGTGAACCCCGACGCAGATCAATCGTCGGCCTCCGCCTCCGGCGACGAGCCGTCGAAGAGCACCGACGAGACGCTCGAGGACTTCGTCTCGCGTCACACCGGCAAGCCCGCGCCGAAGGCGACCAAGCACTCGTCGGTCATCATCTTGACCAGTGGCACGACGGGAACACCCAAGGGCGCCAACAGAAGTACGCCGCCGACGCTGGCCCCGATCGGTGGTGTGCTGTCGCACGTGCCGTTCAAGGGCGGGGAGGTCACCGCGCTCCCGGCGCCGATGTTCCACGCGCTGGGCTTCCTGCACGCGACGATCGCGATGATGCTGGGCACCACACTGGTGCTGCGCAGGAAGTTCAAGGCCGCCAAGGTGCTCGAGGACATCGAGAAGCACAAGGTGACCGCCATCGTGGTGGTGCCGGTGATGTTGTCGCGCATCCTCGATGCGCTCGACGGCATGGACCGCAAGCCCGACCTGTCCTCGCTGCGGATCGTCTTCGTGTCGGGTTCACAGCTGGGCGCGGAGATGGCGCAGCGTGGGCTCAAGGCGCTCGGACCGGTCATCTACAACCTGTACGGATCGACCGAGATCGCCTTCGCCACCATCGCGCGACCCCAGGATCTGGAGAAGAACCCAGCGACCGTCGGGCCGGTGGTCAAGGGTGTGAAGGTCAAGATCCTCGACGACGACGGCAACGAACTGCCGCAGGGCGAGGTCGGGCGGATATTCGTCGGCAACTTCTTCCCGTTCGAGGGCTATACCGGCGGTGGGCACAAGCAGATCGTCGACGGGCTGATGTCCTCGGGCGACGTCGGCTACTTCGATGAGAACGGCCTGCTGTACGTCAGTGGCCGCGACGACGAGATGATCGTGTCCGGCGGTGAAAACGTGTTCCCGGCCGAGGTGGAGGACCTGATCAGCGGTCATCCGGAGGTCGTGGAGGCCACCGCCGTCGGTGTCGAGGACAAGGAGTGGGGCCATCGGCTGCGGGCCTTCGTGGTCAAGGCCGACGGCGCCTCGATTGGCGAGGACGAGATCAAGCACTACGTCCGCGAGCACCTGGCCCGCTACAAGGTGCCCCGCGAGGTCGTCTTCCTCGACGAGCTGCCGCGTAACCCGACCGGAAAGATCCTGAAGCGCGAGCTGCGGGACATGGACGTCGACGGAGGCGGCGATAAGGCAGAGGCCGACGGAGGCGGCGAGAAAGCAGAAGCCGACGGAGGCGGCGAAAAAGCAGAAGCCGACGGAGGCGGCGAGGAGAAGTCGAGCGAGAAGGCGGACGCCAACCAGTCGGAATAGTCGCGCCGCCGCAGAGGTAGTAGCAGGGCGTGAACATTGATCTGACTGGAAAGACCGCGCTCGTCACCGGGTCGACCCAGGGCATCGGGCTGGCGATCGCCGAGGCCCTGGCGGGCAGTGGCGCACGCGTCGCCGTCAACGGCCGCAGCCGCGAACGTGTCGACGAGGCCGTGGCGAAGCTCGACGGCGACGTGCTCGGCGTCGCGGCCGACGTGGCCGCCGAGGAGGGCGTGGCCGAACTGCTCCAGCGGCTTCCCGACGTCGACATCCTGGTCAACAACCTGGGCATCTTCGGCGCCGTACCGGCCCGCGAGATCACCGACGAGCAGTGGCGCACCTATTTCGAGGTCAACGTGTTGGCCGCGGCCCGGCTCATCCGTGCGTATCTGGCGGCCATGACCGAGCGGGGCTGGGGGCGGGTCATCCAGATCGCCAGCGACTCCGCGCTGGTGATACCCGAGGAGATGATCCATTACGGCGTGTCCAAGACCGCGCTGTTGGCGTTGTCACGAGGCTTCGCCAAGGACGCCGCGGGATCCGGTGTCACGGTCAACTCCGTGATCGCCGGGCCGACGCACACCGCGGGTGTCGAGGACTTCGTCTACCAACTCGTCGACAAGTCGTTGCCGTGGGAGCAGGCGCAACGCGAGTTCATGCGCAAGCATCGGCCACAGTCGTTGTTGCAGCGGCTCATCGAACCGGCCGAAATCGCCAATCTGGTCGCATATCTCGCGTCACCGCTGGCATCGGCGACGACGGGAGCGGCGGTGCGTGTCGACGGCGGCTACGTCGATTCGATCGTGCCCTAGTTGTTCTGACCACAGAGGTTGGTGACGGCGTGGCGTGGTGACATGACGAAGACCTCCGAGTGAAGTGCGAGCTGTCTAAGAAACGCACTCACCACCGGAGGTCTTCGTGGTCCACCGTAATGCCTTTTTGTCCGAAGCCGGCCGCTTGAGGCTGGCGCGTTGTGTTGTCGAGGATGGCTGGCCACTGCGCCGAGCCGCGGAACGATTTCAGGTCTCCTCGACCACTGCGGCCCGCTGGGCCGGGCGCTACCGCGAGCTGGGTGCTGCGGGGATGGCCGATCGCAGCTCACGACCTCACCACAGTCCCAACCAGACACCGACACGCACCGAGCGGCGCATCATCAAAGTCCGGGTGATCCGTCGGTGGGGGCCACACCGCATCGGCTACCTGCTGGGACTGCACCCTTCGACCGTGCATCGGGTTCTCACCCGCTACGGGCTGGCCCGATTGCGCTGGTTGGATCGGTCGACCGGCCGTGTCATTCGGCGCATGGAACCCGCCCGGTGCGGCGATATGGTCCACGTCGACGTCAAGAAACTGGGCAAGATCCCCGCTGGCGGGGGCTGGCGCATGCTGGGCCATCTGGCCGGACGCTCTAATTCCCGGGCCGACAAGAGCTCCGGTGTCAAAGGCAAGAACCGCGATCCACTGCGGGGCTACCACTATCTGCATACCGCCATCGACGGGCACTCACGGCTGGCCTATAGCGAGCTGCTCACCGATGAACGCAAAGACACCGCAGCAGCATTTTGGGACCGCGCCAACGCCTGGTTCACCATATGCGGGATCACCGTTCGGAAAGTCTTGACCGACAACGGCTCCTGTTACCGGTCACGCGAATTCCGTGATGCGTTCGGAACCATCGAGCACCGCCGCACCCGTCCCTATCGACCCCAGACCAACGGCAAGGTGGAGAGGTTTCACCGCACTCTGGCCGACGAGTGGGCCTACGCCCGGCTCTACCGCAGCGATGCCGAACGCTGCGAGCAATTCCCCATCTGGCTACACACCTACAATTACCACCGCGGCCACACCGCACTCGGCGGCCAACCACCCGCCACCCGCGTACCTAACCTCTCAGGGAAGAACACCTAGTCGGCCATCGCGGCCGCGCCGGGAATGGCCAGACACACCAGCATCAGCAGGAGCAGGAACCACCCGGCGCCCTGCCACTGCACCCAGGCGCCCTCGGCCTTCCACTCTCGATAGGTCCTGACGAACGCGCCCACCCCGCCCAGGAACAGGATCGCTGGGACGGTCGAGGCGGCGACGATCGAGGTCTTCGAGACAACCGCGTAGATGACGAAGGCGAGGGCGGCGACCGCGACCACCACCGCCGCGTAGATGGCGGCGGCCCGGAAAGCTCCCGGCCGGTCCCAGCGTTTCTCGACGTCGTTGGTCATGACATCAACATTGCCCCAGGCGCGCTCGTTAAACGCTCACAAGGGGCCGTTGACGAACGCCGACAGACACCCGGGGATGTCGCGGCAGGCGATCACCGCGGTCTGATCGGGCGGACCGCCGCGGACCCTCGGCGGCCGGGGACCGAAGTTGCAGGACGTCGCCCACGGGTTTCCGGGAAGAACGCCGGGATAGCACGGCGCCGCCTGTTCTCGCGGCGCCGGAGCGTCGCCGATGACCGTCGGCGCGACGAACAGCCCCACCATCGCCGCGGCGCCAACCGAGGCGCGGGCGATTCGAATGCCGAAGCTGCTCATCACATCCGCCAACCGTTGGAACGTGACCGTGAATCAAGGCTACGCCCGTTCGGCAAGCGTGTTACGGATCGCGCGGCAATCCCAGCAGGCGCTCGGCGATGATGTTGAGCTGCACTTCGGTGGTCCCGCCGTAGATCGTGGTGGCCCGGCTGCCGAGCAGGTACTCCGCCCACCGGCCGGGCTCCTGCTTCGGATCCCCGATCGCGCCGTCGGTGCCGAACGACGACACCGCGAACTCCGCGTAGCCCTGGCCGGTCTTCATCGACAGCAGCTTGGAAATCGCCGCCGCGGGCATCGGATCACCACCGGCCAGCGTCAGCAGCGTCGAACGCATGTTGAGCACCTTGGCGGCATGGCCTTCGGCGATCAGCCTGCCCGCCGAATTCTGCTCGATCTGGTCGAACTGACCCTCCTGTAGGAACGTGATGAAGTCGGCGAGGCTGGCGAGGAACGGCGGTTCGCTGCTGCCGATTGACACACGTTCGTTGGTCAGCGTGTTCCTGCTGACCTCCCAGCCTCGGTTCACCTCGCCGAGCACCATCTCGTCGGGCACGAATACGTCGTCGATGAACACGGTGTTGAACATCGCGTTACCGGTCAGCTCGCGCAGCGGCTTGACCTCGACGCCTTCGCTGGCCATGTCCAGCAGGAAATAGGTGATGCCGTTGTGCTTGGGCGCATTGGGATCGGTGCGCGCCAGCAGCGCACCCCACTGCGAAAACTGAGCACCCGTGGTCCAGATCTTCTGCCCGGTAATCCGCCAACCGCCGTCGACCTTCGTCGCCTTCGTCGTCAGGCTGGCCAGGTCAGAACCCGCACCGGGCTCGGAAAACAGCTGGCACCAGATCATTTCGCCGCGGAACGTCGGCGGCAGGAAGCGCTGCTGCTGTACGTCCGTGCCGAACGCCACGATCGAAGGAATGATCCACGCCGCGATGCCCATCTGCGGGCGCTTGACCCGGCCCGAGTCGAACTCCTGGGCGATGATGATCTGCTCGACGGGTCCGGCCGCGCGTCCCCACGGCTTGGGCAGGTGCGGTTGCACCCAGCCCCCCTCGGCGATCGCGACGTTGCGCTCTTCACGTGAAATTGCTTTGAGCGCAGTCACTTCCGCGCGGATCTCATCGCGCAGCTTTTCGGTATCGGGATCGAGGTCGATGTTGAGCTTGCGCATCCCCGTGGTGGTCGCCACGTCGACGACCTGCTGCGGGTAGTCGGCGTGCCTGCCGAAGCCGGCCGCCAGCACCAGCGCGCGCCGGTAATAGACGTTGGTGTCATGCTCCCAGGTGAAGCCGATGCCACCGTGCACCTGGATGCAGTCCTGGGCGCAGTGTTGGGCCGCTTCGGGTGCCAAGGTGGCCGCCACAGCCGCGGCGAACTCGAAAGCGGCGTCGTCCGAGCCGGTTTCGCGGAACTCGTCGATGGCCCGGGCGGCATCCCACACGGCTGCGGTGGCGCGCTCGGTGTCGGCGATCATCGAAGCGCACTTGTGCTTGATGGCCTGGAACTGGCCGATGGGCCTGCCGAACTGTTCGCGGATCTTGGCGTATGCGGCGGCGGTGTCGGTGGCCCACCGGGCCACGCCGATGCACTCCGCGGACAGTAACGTCGAGATCAACGCGCGGGCCAGCGGGCGGCTCAGGTTGCTCAGCACCCGGTCGTCGCCCACCTCGACGGCGTTCGCGCGTACGTGCGCGACGGGCCGCAGCGGATCCAGGCTCGTGACGGGTTCGATCTCCAGCTGGTCGGCGTCGAGGACCACCCACTCTTCGCCGCTGTCGATGGCGACGGGCAGCACCAGCAGCGACGCCTGCCCGGCGACGGGCACGGCGCGCACCTCGCCGCGGATGACCAGGCCGGCCGCTTCGCCTTCACCGTGCCGGGTGGCGGTCAGGCTGGAGTCGATGGCGTAGGTCGCGATCGTCGTGCCGGAGGCCAGGTCACCCAGTTGCGGGGCGTTGGGGTCGTGGGCCGCGATCAGCGCGCTGGCGATGGCCGACGGCACGAACGGCCCTGGAACGGCGCCGTAGCCGAATTCGGCGGCGACGATGGCGAGCTCGAGGATTCCGAAACCTTGTCCACCAACGTCTTCGGACAGGTGCACACCCTGCAGGCCCTGCTCGGCCGCGCCCTTCCAGTAGGGCGGCGGGTTCGGGATCGGCGTCTCCAGGGCCTCGTGCAGCACCTCGGACGGCGCCACCCGAGCGACGAAGGACCGCACCGAGTCGGCCAGATCGTTGTGCTCAGGACTGATTGCAATGGGCATACGTGCACCTCACTGTGACGGAGTGTCCCTATTAACCGGTCGGTTGGGAGACACGATACCGTTCACGACGTTGGCCAGTTCACGGCCGTCCCACAGCCGGCGACAGTTGTCGACCGCGTGCTCCAGATACCGCCGCATGGTGTCGGCGGTGTACCAGGTGACGTGCGGGGTGAGCACCACGTTGTCGAGCGACAACAACGGGTTGTCGATCTCGACGGGTTCGGTTGCGAACACGTCGAGACCCGCGCCGGCCAACTTGTTCGAGCGCAGCGCTTCGATGAGGGCGGTCTCGTCGACGATCGCCCCGCGGCTGGTGTTGACCAGCACCGCGCCGGGATTCATGCGGTTGAGCGCCGTGCGGTCGATCATGCCGGCCGTCGCATCGGTCAGCGGGAGATGAAGCGAGACGATGTCGCTGGCGGCCAGCAGGTCGGGTAGCGCTCGCCAGCCGGGATGCCCGTCGTCGCGCGTGCTGGTGTGCAACACCTCGGCGTCCATTGCCTGCACGATGTGCTCGACCTTTTTGGCGACATTGCCGTAGCCGATCAAACCGACCGTGCAGCCGCCGATGTCGCGGACGGTCTCGCCCAGGCTCGGGTCGGAGGGCCAGCCTTGGCCCTCGCGGGTCGCACGGTCGAGTTCGGTCAGCCGGCGTAGCACGGCGAGCATCAGCAGCACGGTGCCCTCGGCGACCGATGGGGCGTTGGCCCCGGGCATGTTGGCGACCGCGATGCCCAGGTCGGTGGCGGTTGCCACGTCGATTGTGTTGACCCCGGCGCCCATCTTGTGCACCAACTGGCAGCGTCGCGCTTCGGCGAGGTCGTCACCGGAGATCGGCCGCAGCACGTGCCAGATGACGTCGGCCTCGGGGAGTTCGCGGTAGAAGGTGGCGTCATCATCCTCCGCGCAGTAGCGGATGTCGAGCCAATCAGACTGCGGCGCAACGAACTCGACCGCCTTGGGGCCGGGAGTGAGATGGGCGAGGACCCTCAGCGGCGAACGTCCGCCGGTCAGCGCCACCGCTTCGCGATCCACTTCGCGATGGTATCGGCCTGCTCGCTGCGCGCTCCGGGAGTCGTGAAGTAGTGGTCGGTGTCGATCGAACACTGCGCCTTGTCCATGCTGGCGAGCGCGTCGAAGATGTGCTGGGCGTCGGACGGGAACACACCGGTGTCCTGCTCGGCGTTGATGACCAGCGCCGGGCAGGTGATCCGGTTGAGGTGCGGTTCAGCGCGGGTCTGCGCGTGACGCAGGCTCCACATGCCGATCCAGTTGCGTAGCGTGCAGGCCGACGCGATTCCGCGCGCAGATCGGTTGGCCTGCACCGGCACTCCGGCGTAGCACATGTTCGCCGGTCGTTTAGTCGGCTCCAGGGTGGGATCCACCATGCGGGGATCCGCCCACGTCCGCAGCACCGTGAACGGACGGTCGGAGAAGCCGGCCCCGCGCACGTATTCGAGTTCGGCCTCGGCCCAATCGGTGATCGCGTGATTCCGCGCGATCTGGGCGGCGCGGTACCGCTCGACGAAGTCGGCTGAGAACGGGGGGCCGTTGCGGTCGTCGAAGATGTCGAGTTCGGGATCGCTTGCCACGGCATCGGTTTCGTCGACGACCGACGCGTCCATCCACGCGGTGAGCACGTCGGGACGACCGGGGTGCGCGGCGGTCGAGACGTAACCGTCGGCAGGTGGCAGGTCGTTGAGTCCGGCTGCGGGTCGCATGCCCTGCAGCGGCGTCACGTGCGGGTCGACGGCCTGCGCCTGGTATGCCGCCATCAGTGAACCGCCACCCGAGTTGCCCAACAACACAACGGTTTCCACCCCCGCAACCTCGCGGAGCCACCGCACGCCGACGCCGATGTCAACCAGAGCATGGTCGAGCAGGAAGCTGCTCTCGAACCCGCGGTATCTGGTGTTCCAGCCCAGAAAGCCGATTCCGCGGGTGGCCATGTAGTCGGCGAGATAGTGCTCGGAGAAGTCGATCTGGTAGTGCGTCGCGATCATCGCGACCTTCGGCTTACCGCCCACGCCTCGGTGATAGAGGCCCTGGCACGGGTGACCGCCCGCACCCGCGCGGCGGGCGGTGGGGGAGTCGAGACCGACGAATTCGCGGGTGACGCCCGGCGTTGCGGTGGTCGACGGCGTTCTGGTCATTCGCGTCCCCCGGGATCCAGCGAAAAGTCAAGGGCTACAGGCTGTTCTACGGTCTTGATGACCGGCGTGATCGACAGCGGGACGCGCGGGGCGATCGTCATAGCGGTGCCGGTCCGTTCGTCATTGCTCGTGATTGCCCCTGATGCTAAATTCGATTTGCGTTTCTGGCCAGAGATTCGCGCTAGGAGGCGCCCATGATCAGGCCCGACAATCCCAACACCGAGTTCGAGCTCGGCGGTATCAACCACGTGGCGTTGGTGTGCTCGGACATGGCGAGAACCGTCGACTTCTACAGCAACGTCCTCGGGATGCCGCTGATCAAGTCGCTCGACCTGCCGGGAGGCATGGGGCAGCACTTCTTCTTCGACGCCGGCAACGGCGACTGCGTCGCATTCTTCTGGTTCGCCGACGCGCCGGACCGGGTTCCCGGTATCTCATCGCCGGAGGCCATTCCGGGCATCGGGGACATCGTCAGTGCCGTCAGCACCATGAACCACCTGGCTTTCCACGTGCCCGCCGAAAAGTTCGACGAGTACCGGCAACGGCTCAAGGCCAAGGGTGTGCGGGTCGGGCCGGTGCTCAACCACGACGACAGTGAGGGTCAGGTTTCTCCGACCGTGCACCCCGGTGTGTATGTCAGGTCGTTCTACTTCCTGGACCCCGACGGCATCACGCTCGAATTCGCGTGCTGGACCAAGGAGTTCACCGAGCATGACGCCAACGCGACACCCAAGACGGAGGAGGACAGGCGTCCGAGGGTGACCGCCTGACGGATCAGTCGTCCGTGGGCGCGCCCGAGACCGCGTCGATGTTCGCCGCAAGCCGGTCGACGAGTTGGTCGGCGTCGAGGTCGAGGTGCCCCGCCAGCCAGGCGCTGATGGTCTGACCGACCCCGCCCACGGCGAAATGCGCCGTCGCCTCGTCGAGTTCGTTGTCATGCGGGACGACGGAGTCCGCGTGTTGCAACAACAACTTCGCGAACAGCGCCGTCGAATCCGCGCGCTTGCGCACGATCACCGTGTTCGACAGTGCGACGCTGAACACCAGTCGTCCCACGCGCTGATCTGCGGCGATGGTGCGCACGATGTTCGCCATCGCCGCACGGGAGCCCTCACGGAGCGGCGCGGCGGCGACCGCAGCCTGCGTGGTCGCCGCGATGTCGGCGATCACCCAGTCGTAGACCGCTGCGGTGAACTCGTCCTTGTCGCTGAACGTCTCGTAGAAGTACCGGACACCCAGCCCGGCCTGCGCGCAGATGGCCCGCACCGTCAACTCGGCGGGGTCCCCACCGGCGCCGAGCAGTTCGAGGCCGGCCTCGAGCAGGCTCTGCCTGCGCTGCGCGAGGCGTTGAGCCGCGTCGACGCCGCGGTAGGGGCGGACCTGTGCCATGGCCGCCATCTTGACACTCGGTACCGACCCGGGGCAATATCAGGAAACAAGCGTTCTCACATTTGCGATAGGGGTTCCCCGATGGTCACCCAGCCGATCGACCACGTCGGACGACCGGTCAACGACGCGCCTCTGCCGGGTCAGAAGCTGCTCCGCGACGTATCGCCGGAGGACGCGATGCTCGGTATCGGGCTGTTGTCCGGACCCGCCAACGTGATCATGGAACTCGCGCGGCCGGGAGTCGGGTATGGCGTCAAGGACAGCCGCGTCGAAAGTGGCCGTGCCGACCGGCATCCCATCAAGCGGGCGCGGACGACGTTCACCTACCTCGCGGTCGCGCTGGCCGGCACCGACGTACAGAAGGCGACGTATCGGCGCGCGGTCAACCGGTCGCATCGCGAGGTGTACTCGCTGCCGGACAGCCCGGTCGAGTACAACGCGTTCGACAAGGACTTACAGCTGTGGGTGGCCGCCTGCCTGTACAAGGGTTTCGTCGACGTGTACCGGGTCTTCGTCGGCGAGATGGATGACGCGTCCGCCGATCGCCACTACCGCGACGGCGCGGCGTTGGGCACAACGCTGCAGGTGCCCGCGGAGATGTGGCCCGCCGACCGCAAGGCCTTCGACGAGTACTGGCAGCAGTCGCTCGACAAGGTCCACATCGACGACGCGGTGCGCGAATACCTGTGGCCGATCGCGGCGGGTCGCATCGGTAACCTCAAGCTTCCGGCATGGCTGCAGAAGCGCACCGATGCCGTCAACCTCTTCATCACGACCGGCTTTCTGCCGCAACGGTTCCGCGATGAGATGGGCCTACCGTGGGACGCGGCCAAGCAGCGGCGGTTCAACCGCGTCATGCGCCTGCTCGGGCGCATCAACAACGTGATGCCGCGATTCGTCCGCCAGTTCCCGTTCAACGTGCTGCTCAAGGATCTGGACTGGCGTGTGCGCACGGGGCGCCCGCTGGTGTAGTCAGTCCGGCTGCTCAGCCCGCTGTCAGATTCGCAGCGTACAAAGAGGTACATGCGTACCGATAACGACACCTGGGACATCACCACAAGCGTCGGCTCGACCGCGTTGTTCGTCGCCGCCGCCCGCGCGCTCGAAGCGCAGAAGCAAGACCCCCTCGTCGTCGATTCGTACGCAGAGACCTTCTGTCGCGCCGTGGGTGGCGAGTGGGCGGATCTGCTCGACGGGGAAGCGCCCGACCATCCTCTGCGCACCGACGACTTCGGTGCGCATTTCGTGGACTTCCAGGCCGTCCGCACCAAGTACTTCGACGACTACTTCCGTGCCGCCGCAGACGCCGGAGTGCGGCAGATCGTGATGCTCGCCGCTGGACTGGACTCGCGTCCGTACCGCCTCGACTGGCCCGACCGCACCGTGGTGTTCGAGTTGGACCAGCCGCGGGTGCTCGACTTCAAACGACATGCCCTCGACGGCCACACTCCGCGGGCCGAGCGCCGCGAGGTCTCGGTCGACCTTCGCAACGACTGGCCGCGGGCGCTGCGCGACAACGGATTCGATCCGCACGAGCCGTCGGCCTGGATCGCCGAGGGCCTGCTGATCTACCTGCCTGCCGTTGCCCAACGCGAGCTGTTCACCGGGATCGCCTCGCTGGCCGCCCCGGGTAGCCACGCGGCCGTCGAGGAGGCGGCGCCCATGGATGCGGCGGCCTTCGAGGCGAAGAGGCAAGAGGAGCGGTCCGTCGGTGACGAGGACAAGTTCTTCAGCTTGGTCTACAACGAGCAGCACCAGCCCGCCGCTCAGTGGTTCGGCGCCCGCGGTTGGCGCGCCGAGGCCACCCCACTCGTGGACTACCTGCGCGAGAACGGCCGACCGGTGCCCGAGGAGGGTTCGGAGGCGGCAACGATGACCGGCACGATAAGCCTGGTGAGCGCCGTCAAATCGTGAGCCCCCCGCTCACTGGCTGAGACGCCGAGGTGCGTCTGTACAAGTTAGCTTAGTCAATGCTAACTTCGCCCCGTAAAGTTAGCCTGCCATAACTACGGGGAGATCACGGCGCGTGCCGCTACAAACGGATTTTGCTGCGACTTCGCGCGTCGACCACGACGTGGTAAGTCGGTTCGCCACGTGTTGCCGCGCCCTCGGGCTGTCGGTGCACGACCGTCGACGCCCACCTGACCAGGCCGCTGCCCGGTCAGGATTCACCGAACTCACCCGCATCGCCCGCGACCAGTGCGATGCGTGGACGGGACTCGCCGCGTCCGGCGACACCAGCGCCAGGGTCCTCGAGGCTGTCTGGCAGACCGTCGCCACCGCCGGTGTCCTGCAGCGCCACGTACAACTTGCCGACGGCGACCTCGCCTTCACCTACGACACCGGCCTGTACCTGAAGTTCTCGGCGTCCACACCGGACGACTTCCAACTGGCCTACGCCGTCACGCTGTGCGACGCCGGTGACTACGTGGGCGCTGACGAACTCGTCGAACCGCTGATCACCCGGCGCCCCAGCTGGCTGGACGCCCGATGGGTGCGCATCGCGATGTATTACCGCGCCGAGCGTTGGTCCGATGTGGTCCGCCTGATCACGCCGATCGTCAACGACGAGCGCCTCGACGCGACCTACGCCCATGCGGCACGCGTCGCGCTCGGCACGTCGCTCGCACGCCTCGGTATGTATGCACCCGCACTGTCGTACCTCGAAGATCCGTCCGGCCCAGTCGATGTCGCGACGGTCGACGGCACGCTGGTCAAGGCGCTGTGCCTGCGCGCACAGGGCGAGGAGCTCGACGCCGGCGACGTGCTCGCCGAGCTCTACGCGGCCAACCCGGAGAACGAGCAGGTCGAGGTCGCGCTGTCGGACACCTCCTACGGCATCGTGCCGACCACGGCCGCGCGCATCGAGGGCCGCTCCGATCCGTGGGATCCCGCCACCGAGCCGAGTGAGGCGGACTTCGTCGACCCGGGCGCCAAGGAGCGCAAAGCCCACCTGCTGATCGAAGCCGAGGCCGAGCTCGCCGAGTTCATCGGCCTCGAAGAGGTCAAGTATCAGGTCGCGCGGCTGAAGAGTTCCGTCGCGATGGCGATCCGTCGCCAGGAGCGCGGCCTGACCGTCGCGCAGCGCACCAACCATCTGGTGTTCGCGGGCCCACCCGGTACCGGCAAGACCACGATCGCGCGCGTCGTCGCCAAGATCTATTGCGGCCTGGGCATTCTCAAGAAGGAGACGGTCCGCGAGGTGCACCGTGCCGATCTGATCGGCCAGCACATCGGCGAGACCGAGGCCAAGACCAACGCGATCATCGACAGCGCGCTCGACGGCGTGCTGTTTCTCGACGAGGCGTATGCACTGGTGTCGACCGGCGCCAAGAACGACTTCGGCTTGGTCGCGATCGACACGCTGCTGGCGCGCATGGAGAACGACCGCGAACGACTGGTGGTCATCGTCGCCGGTTATCGCAAGGATCTCGACGCATTCCTCGACACCAACGAGGGCCTGAGGTCGCGGTTCACCCGCAGCATCGAGTTCCCCTCGTACACACCACATGAACTGGTCGAGATCGCGGTGCGGATGGCCGAGAAGCGGGACAGCGTCTTCGAACCGGCGGCACTGGCCCACATGGAGTCGCTGTTCGGGCAGCTGGCCGCGGCGACGACGCCGGACGCCGCGGGCGTGGAGAGGCGCAACCTCGACATCGCCGGTAACGGCCGGTTTGTCCGCAACCTGGTCGAGCGTTCCGAGGAGGAGCGCGAGTACCGACTCGATCACTCCGAATCCCACGACTTCACAGATGACGAGCTGATGACCATAACCGATGAAGACGTCACCAAGTCCGCCATTCCGCTGCTGCGTGGCCTCGGCCTGACGGTGCCCGAATGAGCACTGAAGATCACGACCGCCGCGCGTTCACGTCCCGAACACCGGCCAACGAGAACCCCGACCGGGTCGTGTACCGTCGCGGCTTCGTCACTAGGCACCAGGTCACCGGATGGCGATTCATCATGCGGCGCATCGCATCCGGGGTCGCCCTGCACGACACCCGCATGCTCGTCGACCCGTTGCGCACGCAGACTCGTTCGGTGCTCGTCGGCGCGCTGGTACTGATCACCGTCGTCGCAGGATGTTTCGTGTTTTCGCTGATTCGCCCCGGCGGGGTCGCGGGCAACGACGCGATACTCGCCGATCGCACCACATCGGCGCTCTACGTACGCCTCGGTGAGCAGCTGCACCCGGTGCTGAACCTGACGTCCGCGCGCCTGATCGCCGGCCGCCCCGACAACCCGTCGCAGGTGAAGACCAGCGAGATCGACCAGTTCCCGCGTGGCAACCTGATCGGCATCCCGGGTGCGCCCGAGCGCATGGTGCAGAACACCACCCGCGACGCCGATTGGACGGTGTGCGACGGAGTTTCGGGGCCGGCGGCCGGCGTCACGATGATCGCGGGCCCGTTGAGCGACGGCGGTGAACGCGCCGCGCCGCTGGCCGATGACAAGGCGATCCTGGTCTCGAACCCGGCCGGACCCAACGCGGGCACCTGGCTGCTGTGGAACGGCCACCGCAGTCCGATCGACATGAACGACCGTGCGGTCACCAGTGCGCTGGGTCTGGGCACCGGAGGTGCCGATGCGCGCCCGATCGCGGCGGGCTTGTTCAACGCGGTCCCAGAAGCTCCCGCGCTGAGTCCGCCTGCCGTTCCCGGTGCCGGCGAGCCGCCGCGATACCCGCTGCCGGTGCAGGCACCGGTCGGCGCGGTGGTCGCATCCTTCGCCACCGACAACACCCTGCGTCACTACGCGGTTCTCAACGAAGGGCTGCAACCGATTTCGCCCGTCGTCGCCGCGATCATGCGCAACACGAACTCGTACGGGCTCGAGCAACCGCCGCGGCTGGGCGCCGACGACATCGCGCGTCTGCCGGTCGCCAACGCCATCGACGTCGACGCCTATCCCGCACAACCGGTTTCGCTTGTCGATGCCACCGACGCGCCGTTGACATGTGCCGAGTGGAAGCGGCCCGCGGACGCCACCAGCGCGACCCTGTACCTGCGCACCGGTGTCACGCTGCCCGTGTCTGATCAGCTGCGCCCCGTGCAGCTCGTCGGGGCGGGCTCGGGGACCACCGCGAACAATGTGGTGCTGGCCCCCGGCCGCGGCTACCTGGTCCAGACGGTCGGGCAGGACGGCGGAGGTGTGTCGACGTCACCCGCCGGCGGAGCGTCCTTCTGGCTCAGCGACGTCGGGGTACGCTACGGCCTCGACACCGACGGTGACGAGAACGCCATCACCGCCCTCGGGCTGAACCCGCCCGCCCTGCCCATCCCGTGGTCGATGCTGAGCCAGTTCGCTCCCGGCCCGACGCTGTCGCGCAGCGACGCATTGCTGGCCCATGACGCCCTGGCCGCCGACCCACGCCCCGCTGTTGTGAGGGAGACGCCGTAATGAGCCGGCTCATATTCGAGGCGCGACGCCGCATCCCGGTGCCGACGACGCGCAAAGGCACCATCGCGATCGAACCGCCGCCGGAACTGCCGCGGGTGATCCCGCCGTCGCTGCTGCGGCGCGTGCTGCCGTTCCTGATCGTCATCCTGATCGTCGGCATGATCGTGGCCTTGGTGGCCACGGGTATGCGACTGATCTCGCCGACGACGCTGTTCTTCCCCTTCGTCCTGCTGCTGGCCGCGACCGCGCTCTACCGCGGCACCGACAACAAGATGCGCACCGAGGAAGTCGACGCCGAACGTGCCGACTACCTGCGTTACCTGTCGGTGGTCCGCGACAACGTGCGCGCGCACGCCGCCGAGCAGCGCGCGGCGATGGAGTGGTCGCATCCGGATCCGACGCTGCTCATCGACGTGCCGGGGACCCGCCGACAGTGGGAGCGCGACCCGCACGACCCCGACTTCCTGGTGGTGCGCATCGGACTGCACGACGCACCGCTGAACGCGTCGCTTCGGGTGAAGGACAGCGCGGACGAGGTCGATCTCGAGCCGGTGTCGCACAGCGCATTACGTGCGCTGCTCGATGTGCAGCGGACGGTGCGCGACGTGCCGGCCGGCATCGATGTCGGCAAGGTCTCGCGCATCACCGTGCTCGGCGAACCCGACGAGGTCCGTGGGGCGCTTCGCGCATGGATCGCCCAGACCGTCACCTGGCACGACCCCGCTGTGCTCGGCGTCGCGTTGTTGTCATCGGACATCGAGAGTGACGACTGGTCGTGGCTGAAGTGGCTGCCGCACAACGACATCCCGGGTGCCGTCGACGGTGCCGGCCCTGCCCGGTACCTCGCGTCGGACATCGGCGAACTGCGCGCGCAACTTGCCCCCGCGCTGGACGACCGGCCGTCGTTCGGCAGTGACGACGACGCCGAGAGCAAGCACCTGCTCATCGTCGTCGACGACCCCGACGTGGACACCACGACACTCGTCCCGCGGGGCGGATTGGCCGGTGTGACGCTGGTGCAGCGCATCGCCGAGCCGCCGCACCGCGAGCAGTATCCCGATCCGGAGCGACCGATCCTGCAGTTCAGCGGCGGAAGGTTGCAGCGCTGGCAGACCGGCGGGTGGCAGCCCTATGTCGACGCCGCCGATCGGCTAGACGCCGCGACCGCGCGCCACATCGCGCGTCGGTTGTCGAAGTGGGACTCCAACCCGAGCCACGCACGCACGGGCAGCACCGGTGTCGCCACCTTTTCCACGCTGCTCGGCATTCCGGACGCCGCGGCGCTGGACGTGGCGAGTTTGTGGGCCCCGCGGGCACGCGAGGACGAACTGCGGGTGCCCATCGGCGTGACCGCCACCGGGGAGCCGCTGATCTTCGACCTCAAAGACGAGGCCGAGGGCGGTATGGGCCCGCACGGCTTGATGATCGGTATGACCGGCTCCGGTAAGTCGCAGACGTTGATGGCGATCCTGTTGTCGCTGCTGACGACTCACTCCGCCGATCGGTTGATCGTGATCTATGCGGACTTCAAGGGTGAGGCCGGGGCGGATATCTTCCGGGACTTCCCGCAGGTGGTCGCGGTCATCTCGAACATGGCCGAGAAGCGCTCGCTCGCCGACCGGTTCGCCGATACGCTGCGCGGTGAGGTGGCCCGGCGTGAGCAGTTGCTCATGGAGGCCGGCCGCCGGGTGCAGGGCAGCGCGTTCAATTCGGTGCTCGAGTACGAAGCGGCGATCGCGGCGGGCCACGACCTGCCGCCGCTCCCCACGCTGCTCGTCGTCGCCGACGAGTTCTCGCTGATGTTGTCCGACCATCCCGAGTACGCCGAACTGTTCGATTACGTTGCGCGGAAGGGACGTTCGTTCCGTATCCACATCTTGTTCGCCTCACAGACGCTGGACGTGGGCCGGATCAAGGACATCGACAAGAACACGTCCTACCGCATCGGGCTCAAGGTGGCCAGCCCGGCCATCAGCCGCCAGATCATCGGTGTCGAGGACGCGTTCCACATCGAGGCCGGTCCGGAGCACAAGGGGGAGGGATTTCTCGTGCCGGCGCCCGGCGCGATGCCGGTGAAGTTCCGCAGCACGTATGTCGACGGCATCTACGACCCGCCCCGGGCAGAGAGATCAGTTGTGGTGCAGTCGGTTCCGCTGCCTCAGCCGTTCACCGCGGGCCATGTCGAGGCGCCCGCGGAGACGATCGTCGTGTCGGATCCCGCCGCCCACGAGGAGCGCGCGCCGCGCAAGCTCATCGCCACCATCGGCGATCAGCTCGCTCACTACGGCCCGAAGGCGCCGCCGCTGTGGCTTGCCCCGCTCGACGAGCCGATCCCACTCGACGATCTGCTCGCCCGCGCCGACGTGACCGAGCGTCAATGGCGTTGGCCGCTCGGCGAGATCGACCGTCCGTTCGCGATGCGCCGTGACCCGCTGATCTTCGACGCCAGGTCCGCGGGGTCCAACCTGCTGATCCACGGTGGGCCCAAGTCGGGTAAGACCACGGCGTTGCAGACCTTCATCCTGTCCGCGGCGGCCCTACACTCACCGCGCGACGTCACGTTCTACTGTCTGGACTACGGCGGCGGTCAGCTGCGGCCGCTCGAAGATCTGGCCCATGTCGGCAGCGTCGCCTCGCCATTGGAGCCCGAGCGCATCCGGCGTACGTTCGGCGAGCTCGAGCAGCTGCTGCGTACGCGCCAGGCGCGGGGCCACTCCGGCAACGGCCAGCGCGACGAGTACGGCGAAGTGTTCCTGGTCATCGACAACCTCTATGCGTTCAGCCGGGACAACACCGACACCTTCAACACCCGTAACCCGTTGCTGTCGAAGGTGACCGAGCTGGTGAACACGGGGATGTCCTACGGCATCCACGTCGTCATCACGACGCCGAACTGGCTCGAGGTGCCGTTGGCCATGCGTGACGGTCTCGGCCAACGCCTCGAACTGAAGCTGTCCGACGCCCGAGACAGCAACGTCCGGGTCACCGGGGCCCTGCGCCGGCCGGCCGAGGCGGTGCCCGTCGATCAGCCGGGCCGCGGTCTGACCATGGCCGCCGAGCACTTCCTGTTCGCCGAGCCGTCGCTGCGTGACATCGCGGTGATCAACGACCGCCATCGCGGCGTCAGCGCGCCGCCGGTGCGGTTGCTTCCGCACGAGCTCGCGCCGAGCGCCGTCGCCCCGCTGTATCCAGCGCCGGAACGGGTGGTCATCGGCCAGCGCGAGGAGGATCTCGCGACGGTGTCCATGGCCTTCGATCAGAACCCGCTGCTGATGGTGTTCGGTGACGCCAAATCCGGCAAGACGACGTTGCTGCGCCACATGATCCGCACCATCCGGGAGAATTCCACGTCCGATCGCGTCGCGTTCACCGTGATCGACCGGCGCCTGCACCTCGTAGACGAGCCGTTGTTCCCGGACAACGAATACACCCCGAACATCGACCGGATCACCCCGGCGATGCTCGGGCTGACCGCCCTGCTGGAGAAGCGCCGCCCGCCGGCGGATATGTCTGCGCAGGAACTGACCAGGTGGAACTACCGGTCCGGCGACGACACGCATACCCACTACCTGATCATCGACGACGTCGACCAGATCCCGGACGCGCCCGCGATCAGCGGACCGTTCGCCGGACAGCGACCGTGGACCGGCATCATCGGATTGCTGTCTCAGGCAAGCGAACTGGGACTGCGTGTCATCGTGACAGCGCGGGCCACCGGCTCCGCACACGCCCTGATGACCGCGCCCTTGCTACGTCGGCTCAACGAGTTGCAGGCCACGATCCTCATGCTGTCGGGCAACCCGCAGGACAGCGGCAAGATCCGGGGGCACCGGTTCCGCCGCCTGCCCGCGGGCCGAGCGATGCTGCTCGACGACGGTGACGGGCCGACGTTCCTGCAACTGGTCAATCCGTTCGCGGATGCGGTGGCCGAACGTTCGAGCAACAACGGAAACAGTGGAAGGGAGTACAACTGATGACTCTTCGCGTCGTTCCCGAAGGTCTCGCCGCAGCAGCCTCGGCCGTCGAGGCATTGACGGCCCGGTTGGCAGCCGCTCACGCCGCAGCGGCGCCCGCGGTGACCGCTGTGATCCCGCCGGCCGTCGATGCGGTGTCGATACAGACCGCCCTGGGCCTGAGTGCCCATGGAGCGCAGCACAACACCGTTGCGGCCCACGGCGTCGAGGAGCTCGGCCGCTCCGGTCTCGGGGTCGGCCAGTCCGGGACGAGTTATGCCACGGGCGACGCGGCGGCCGCGGCGAGCTATCTGGTCGCCGGTAGCTGATCGTGACGGCTCCCATCTGGATGGCGCTTCCGCCGGAGGTGCACTCGACCATGCTGAGCAGCGGGCCCGGACCGGGTTCGCTGTTGGCTGCGGCTGGTGCGTGGCAGTCGCTGGCGGCCGAATACTCATCTGCTGCAGCGGAGTTGACCGCCGTGCTGGGTGCGGTCCAGGGCGGTGCATGGGAGGGGCCGAGCGCCACACAGTACGCGGCAGCTCACACGCCGTACCTCGCGTGGTTGGCACAGGCCAGCGCGAACAGTGCGGCTGCGGCGGCGCAGCACACCACGGCCGCGGCGGCGTACACCACGGCGCTGGCGACCATGCCGACGATGGCGGAACTCGCGCTCAACAAGTCCACCCACGCGGTGCTGCTCGCCACGAACTTCCTCGGTATCAACACGATTCCGATCGCGTTGAACGAGGCCGACTACGTGCGGATGTGGATCCAGGCGGCAACGACGATGAGCACGTACCAGGCGGTGTCGGGTGCCGCGGTGGCGGCGGCACCGACCACGCCGCCCGCACCGCTCCTGCTCGCTCCCGGCGTGGGTGAGGCAGGTTCGGCCGCAGCCGACATGCAGCAGGCGGCGGCGATGGCGACTGCCGCCGACTCCGGTGGTGCGCGAAACATCGCGGACTCCATTGCGGATCTGTTGCGGGACATCATGAGGTTCTTCGAGGACTTCTTCGAGTCGATCCTGAACTTCGCACGCCAGTTCTTCGGCAACGTCCTCGACGCGCTGAGCGACTTCATGAACAGTTTCTTCGGGTGGCTGTTCAATCCATCGTCGGGACTGGTGCTGTTTTTCGTTCTGTACCAGGCGATCACTCAGCCGCTCGGATGGACGACGTGGTCTTTGATCTTCAGCGCTCCGATCTGGTTGCCGCTGCTGATCGGCCTGATCGTCCAGTCGCAGACCCCGCCACCGCTTCCGGCCGCCGCACCCGAGCCCGCACCTGCTCCCGCACCGGCGCCCGTCCGGCCGGTCGCGGAGCCGCGCGCGGAATCGCTTCCGCCGGTTGCCACCGTGGCGCCGACGGTCCCCACCGCTCCGGCCGCTCCCGCCGCGTCGGTGAGTGCGGGCGCGGCACCTGCGGGTGCGCCCCCGGCGCCTGGTGTAGGCGCGGCCGTGCCGTACGCGGTGGCCGGACCGGAGCCCGAAGGCGGTATCTCTCCGACGTTCCGCGAGGGAACGGGGTTGACGGCACCCGCATCGGACATTGCTGCGTCGGCCGCCGCCGCAGCTGCGGCGTCGTCGTTGGCCAAGCGCAAGGCCCGGCGTAAGCGCCCGCAGCCGGTGCACCAGCGGCAATACGCCGACGCCTACATGGATTACGAACCCGACGAACCGGAAGACGCGGCCCCGCCACGCGAACGCGTTCGGCGCCCGCGCGTGGCCGCGTCGGAGAAGGGCGCCGGCGCAGTGGGATTCACCGGTGCGGCGACCAAGTCGGACGCCGAGCAGGCAAGCGGGCTCACTGAGCTCGCCGGCGACTCGTTCGGCGGCGGCCCCACCGAACCCATGCTGCCCAGCGACTGGGACCACAAGGGGGGAGAGAACGACTGAACCGAGCTGACCGAAACCGATTCCGCCGAACCACAATCCGAAAGGAACATCCATGAGCCTCCTGGACGCTCACATCCCCCAACTCGTGTCATCCGAGGCAGCGTTCTCGGCGAAGGCTGCACTGATGCGCAGCACCATGGCGCAGGCCGAGCAGGCAGCGCAGTCGGCGCAGGCCTTCCACATGGGCGAGTCGTCGGCCGCGTTCCAGGCCGCACACGCCCGCTTCCTCGAGGTCTCTGCGAAGGTCAACGCGCTCCTGGACATCGCTCAGGTCAACCTCGGCGACGCTGCGGGCACCTACGTGTCGCAGGACGCGGCTGCGGCCAGCACCTACACCGGTATCTGATCGTCGAACCGACCTAGAGGGAGAACCTGATGTCTCAGATCATGTACAACTACCCGGCGATGCTGGCCCATGCGGGCGAGATGGCCGGTTACGCGGGTGCCATGCACGCGGTCGGCGCCGATATCGCCAGCGAGCAGGCGGCACTGGCCGGGGCCTGGCAGGGCGACACCGGAACCACTTACCAGGCGTGGCAGGCCCAGTGGAACCTCGCGCTCGAGGAACTCGTGCGCGCTTACCGCGCAATGGCCGCCACCCACGAGCAGAACACCATGACGATGAGCGCCCGGGACCAGGCCGAAGGCGCCAAATGGGGTGGCTGACCAACGGTGGCAGTTAACGCAGTCGAGCTGACCGCGGAGCAGGCCTGGTTCGTCGCCGACGCTTCGGGGGCAGGTAACTATCCCTGGGTGTTGGCCATCACCCCGCCCTACAGCGAGCACGCCGAACGGGCGGCATTCGAGTCCAGGCTGTCGGCCGAACTGGTCGATCTGAAGGTGATGACGGCCGACGGCACCGTTGAACCTCGTGTGCGGCAGTGGGTGACGACGACGTGCCGGGCTCGGCGGTGGCTCGAACTCCGATTCGTCCGCGGCTCGGGAACCATGCTGCGCGGACACGTCGCGCGACGCGATGACCACACCGTCGTTGCGCTGCGCGGCGGTGGCCTCGTCACGCTGTCCGCGTTGCAGGTGGACCACCCGCAGGCGCTGGTTCCCATCCTGACCGCCGGGCTGTCGGGTCGCCCGCCTGCCAGGTTCGACGAGTTCGCGGTCCCCGCGCGGATCGGGGCGCGCGCGGACGAAAAGCTGCGCAACGGCGCGACGCTGGACGACGTGATCGAGTTCCTCGGCGTCCCGCCGAGCGCACGCGCCGTCGTCGAAGCCGCCTACGCGACGGACCGCAGCTATGTCGAGATCGTGGCCGGCGACCATTGGGACGGCCATCGCGTCAGCACCGACGTCGGCGTCAGCGTCGTCGACACCCGGGAGGGCAGGGTCCTCGTCCACCCGTCGAAGGCATTCGACGGCGAATGGATCTCGACCTTCACGCCCGGCACGCCGATGGCGATCGCCACCGCGGTCGAACGGCTGACCTCAACGCTGCCCGACGGGGCGTGGTTCCCCGACCTGAAACTGACCCGAGACTTCGACTCCAACCAGAGAACGGAACACCAATGGCAGACAGTTTGAGCGGCGCTACAGCGTCTTTGGCGGACCCGGCTCCGTCGCGGTCGATGCCGATCGTCCGCGTCGCGGTGCTCGCCGCGGGTGAGGCGGGCGGCCGCGTCACCGACATGGCGTTGCCCACCGAACTCCCCCTGCGCGAGATCCTGCCCGCCGTGCGGAAGATGGCAATGCCGGCCGACGAAGAGTACGGAGACGCGTCACCGGTCGTGTTGTCGCTGGCCCCGATCGGCGGCGCACCGTTCAGCCTCGACGCGACGCTGGAAACCGTCGGCGTCGTGGACGGCGATCTGCTCGCGCTGCAACCGCTTCCGGCCGGGCCCGCTGCGCCGCGAATCGTCGAGGACATCGGCGATGCCGCGGTGATCTTTTCGGCGGCCCGTGAGAAGCCCTGGGGTGCGGCGCATATCGCCCGCGGCGCTGCGGCGGCCGTGAGCTCGATCATCGTGATCGCCACTGTCTTCGCCGCGGTACACAGCGAGATCGTCGGCGGGTTCGCCGGACTCGCTCTGGCCAGTGGCACGGCCCTGGTCACGGTCCTGGCCGCAATGCTCTCGTGGGGTCGCTCGCCCCGGCTGGGCACTGCGCTGGCCGTCACGGCGCTGGCGCCAATCGCCGTGGCTCTCGCGCTCGGGGTGCCCGGTGAGTTCGGATCGTCGCATGTGCTGCTCGCTGCCGCCGGCGTGACGGCCTGGTCGATCGTGAGCATCGTCGTCGCACAGCGGGCGATCGCGGTGTTCACCACTGCCACCGTCGTCGGCGGCGGAGCGTTGATCACCGCGGGCGCCGCCACGATCTGGCACCTGAATCACATCGTCGTCGGATCGATCCTGGTGGTGTCGGCGCTGGTGGTCACGGTCCAGGCCGCGCAACTGTCCGCGTTGTGGGCCCGGCTGCCGATGCCGGTGATCCCCGCCCCCGGCGACCCGACGCCCGCGCCGCACCCGCTGAAGGTGCTCGCCGACCTGCCCCGGCGTGTCCGGATCAGCGACTCACACCAGACGGGCTTCATCGCGGGTGGCGTGCTGCTGTTCACCGCCGGGGCGGTGACCCTGGCTGCGCCACAGGATGTTTCGCCGTGGACGTGGTATGTCGTGGCTGCGGTGGCACTTGGTGCGGTGCTGCGGGCAAGGGTGTGGGATTCCGCGCCGTGCAAGGCGTGGTTGTTGAGTCAGCCGTTCCTGCTTGCGGTCTCGTTCCTGGTCGTGTTCGCCGTCGACGACCGCCTCGCCGCGGCCTGGTGGGCGCTCGCCGCGCTCGGTGGACTGACGGTGGTGTGGGTGATCGTGGCGATGTTCCCGAAGGTCGGCTCGTCCGAGACCTACTCGCTGCCGATGCGCCGCCTGGTCGGATTCCTGGCATCCGGAGTCGATGCGTCGCTGATTCCGGTCTTGGCGTATCTCGTCGGGTTGTTCGCCTGGGTGCTGAACCGATGAGGCATCGGTGATGCGCGATCGAGGGCGCTCTGCGCTCGCGGCCACGGCGGCGATGGCCGTCGTGATCGCGAGTTCGCCCGTTGCTCAGGCGATCGCACCGCCACAGGTCGATCCCGCGGTGCGGCCGCCGTCGGGCGCCGCCGGACCCGTCCAGCCGCAGTCACAGCGGGGACCGTGCGTCAGCGCCGGGGTGCTGCCCGGTAGCGACCCGGGTGCGGCCAGTCCGAATCATTCGCTGCTCAACCTCGACGGAGCGTGGAAGTACAGCCGCGGCGACGGACAACTCGTCGCGGTCATCGATACCGGCGTGTGGCCCGGGCCCCGGTTGCCGAACGTCGAACCCGGCGGGGACTTCGTCGAATCCACCGACGGACTGAGTGACTGTGACGGTCACGGAACGTTGGTGGCCGGGCTGATCGCGGGTCAGCCGGGCGACGACGGGTTCTCCGGCGTCGCGCCCGGCGCGCGTGTGCTCGCGATCCGGTCGACCTCGTCGCGGTTCTCTCCGCGCGAGATCGGCGAGAATCCGGCGACCGCGCGCGTCGCCCTCGACGTCGCGACCTTGGCCCGGGCGGTCGTTCGCGCGGCGGATCTTGGCGCGAGGGTCATCAACATCTCGGCCGTCACCTGTATTCCCGCCACAGAGAACGTCGACCAGTCAGAACTCGGTGCGGCCCTGCGGTATGCGGCCGTCGAAAAGGACGCCGTGATCGTCGCCGCCGCGGGCAACAACAAAGCGGGGTTGAACCCGGGGTCGGCGTGTCCGTCGAATCCGCTGTCGAATCCCGGTCGACCCGAGGATCCCCGCAATTGGGGCGGCGTCACCTCGGTGTCGATACCGTCGTCCTGGCAGCCCTACGTGCTCTCGGTGGGATCACTCGACACATCCGGGCGGCCATCGGACTTCACCATGGCAGGTCCGTGGGTGGGCATCGTCGCGCCGGGGCAGGACATCGCTTCGGTGAGCAACGGCGACGGCGGCGGTCTCGCGAACGCACTGCCCGATGACCGCGGACGGTTGTACCCCCTGAACGGTTCGAGCTTCGCGGCGGCGTATGTGTCGGGCGTTGCGGCCCTGGTGCGCAGCCGCTTTCCCGACCTGACCGCCGAGCAGGTCAGGGACCGTCTCACGGCCGGCGCGCAGGGCGCGGCGCGGGCGCCGTCGAACCTGACCGGTGCGGGACTCGTCGATCCCGTCGCCGCATTGACATGGGATGTGACGGCGGCGGTCGCCGGTCCCGGCGAACCGAAGCCCCAGCCGGTCGCCGCGCCGCCGCGGCCTGATGCCCCCGATGCGACACCGAAGGTGGTCGCCTTCGCGGGCGCCGGCGTGCTCGCCTTGATCGCGGCCGTCACGGCTGCGGTCGCCGTTCATCGGCGAAGAAGCCCAGACAACCAAGCGGAGGCATCGTGACCGTTCGAATTGCGTTGGCGTCGTTGGCCATCGTCCTGGCGGCGATGGCGTACCCATGGGGATCGACCACGGACTGGTGGATCTTCGGCATCGCTGTGGCCGTGGTGGTCGTGGTGTTCGCCTGGTGGCGCGGCCAGTTCCTGACGAACATGGTCGCGCGCCGCTTCGCGGTGTTTCGGCGTAACCACTCGAAACCGAAAGCGCAGAACCCGAACCAGGTCACCGTGGTGGTGCGGGTCGCCGATCCGGCGAGCCCCGGTGTGCCGCTGCCCCTGGTGTCCGGATATGTCGAGCGGTTCGGCGTCCGCAGCGAAAAGGTCCGCGTCACGACCCACAACCGTGACGGTGCCCGCGCCACGTGGATCAGCCTGACTCTCGATGCCACCGCCAATCTCGTGGCACTGCAGGCCCGTTCGCCCGAGTTGCCGCTGCGCGAGACCGCTGAGATCGCCGCCCGGCGGATCGCCGACCAACTTCGCGAGGCCGGCCTCGATGCTGTACTGGTCGAGGATGCCGACGCGCCGCTGATCGGCAATACCCGCGAGAAGTGGCGCGGAGTCAAAGACGAAGCCGGATTCGTATCGGCTTACGGGATTCCGGTCGACGACCGCTTGGGTGAGCGCCTCGAGGAGGTGTGGTCGGAACCGACCGAGACGTGGACGGCCGTCGAGTTCAGCGGTTCGGCCGCGCGACCGGCTGTGGCGGCGGTGTGTGCGTTCCGCACTCCCGAGGTGGTGCGCGGCGTGCCGGTGTCCGGCCTGACGGCCCATCGGGGCGTGCAGAAGCCGTTGCTGACCGCTTTGGACCCCAAAACCGTTGGCCAGTTGGGTGTTCCGGTTCGGGGCGTCGCTCCCAATCGGCTGGCGCGGATCGACTGGCCGGCCGGAGCGCAGGCCGAACTCAGTCGAACATGAAGCCGCGCATGAAGCGGGTCATCCGACGCAGGTAGTCCGGCTGGCTGACATGCAGGATGTGGTTGCCCGGGAACCAGTGGAACGCACAGCGGTCCCAGTGCTCCCACAGCATCTCGGCCTGCTCCGGCGGCGCCAACCGGTCACCGAGACCAGTGATGATCAACCTGCGGTCCTTGGGCACCAGCGGCGCGTAGTTCAGCGGTGACGAGAACATCGTTGCCGCGCCGGTGAGTTCGGCATCGGTTCCCGTCAACAGGTTTCGCAGCCCGACCACCTTGTTGGCGGGGAACCATTCGTCCACGGTCTGATCGGGTGCGACCACGGGGACGTTGGGAATGACGGCCTGGATGCGGTCGTCGACGGCCGCGATCACCGCGGACGTGTATCCACCCAGCGACATCCCGGTCAGGGCGATGCGGTCGACTCCGGTGAACTCGAGATAGTCGAGGACCGAGCGGAAATCGTGTACGGCCTGTGCCATCGCCTCGGCGAAGCCGGAGAAGCCGTTGGCGAAGAACCCGTAGCCACTGAAGGGTGAGCCCTTTTCGGCGCGGGGACCGTGAAAGGGCATGGTGTACAGCAGGACGTCGTATCCCGAACGGAAGAACCACGGCAGCGAGAAGAACAGGCCGTTGAACAGATACGGCGAGCCCATGAAGCCGTGGATCAGGCACAGCGTCGGATGCGGTCCGTCGTCATGGCGCCAGTGTTGGGCGTGCACGACGTTGTTACGTTCGAAGCCGCGGCACTGTTCGCGCAGCGCGGGATTGACCGCCTCGAAGCTGCTGTCGAAACGAATGTTCTGGACGCGGCCCTTGGCGATCCACTCTGCCAGCGGGTTCGCCGTCCTCGATGCCACGCGGGGCGGGGACGAAGGTGCTGGGAACGAACGGACGGGATCCCTTGCCGCGGCCAGTTCGGCGTAGAACTGCAACTGTTCGCGTTCGGCGCGTGACTGTGACCGGCGCAACCCGCCGACCAGGGTCGGCAGCATCGTGGTCGCGAGTAGCGACGCGATCGCGGTCCGCAGCGCGATATCGGCGACGGCCGACGAGTCGACGATGAACCGTTGGCGCAGCGTGAGGTCGGCGCGCCGCGGCAGACCCCGGGAGGCATCCGCACCCGGAACATCGGGAACGGGGATGGGTGGATCGATCGGGTTGGCGTCCGATTGGCTCACGTCCGCATGGTATCCCGATCGGGCGATGTCAAACTGTCATCATGTGGAACCCCGAGGCGTATCTGTCCTTCGCCGACCAGCGCGGGCGTCCATTCTTCGAGCTGCTGTCGCGGGTTCGCGCCGAGGCGCCGCGACGGGTTGCGGATCTGGGTTGCGGGCCGGGAAATCTCACCGCCACACTGGCGCAGCGCTGGCCGCAGGCGGACATCGAGGCGTTGGACAGCTCCCCGGAGATGGTGCGGGCGGCGCGGGAGCGGGGTATCGACGCGAACGTCGGCGACGTCGCCGACTGGACACCGAAACCCGGCACCGAGGTGGTGATCAGCAACGCCACCCTGCAGTGGGTGCCCGACCATCCGCGACTTCTCGTCCGGTGGGCCGGCCAGCTGGTATCCGAATCATGGATCGCGATGCAGGTGCCGGGCAATTTCGACGCGCCCTCGCATCTCGCGGTGCGCGAGCTCGTTCGTCGCGGCGAGTGGTCAGAGCGGTTGCGGGACTTCCCGTTTCGGGAGGCACCGGTCGAGGATCCCGTCGGGTACGCCGATCTGCTGGCCGATGCCGGGTGCGCGGTCGACGCGTGGGAGACCACCTATGTGCACGTGTTGACCGGCGAGAACCCGGTGTTGGAATGGATCACCGGCACCGCACTTCGCCCCGTGCGCAGCAGGCTGTCCGATCCCGAGTGGGAGCAGTTCCGCGCCGAATTGATTCCCATGCTGGATTCCGCGTATCCCAGGCGGTCGGACGGAACCACGTTCTTCCCGTTCCGGCGGATTTTCGTGGTGGCTCAGGTCGGGTGAGGGCCGCGCCTGGCGTTGAGAAGATCGATCACCTGCTTGACCAGGTCGTCGATGTCCGCGCCGGTGGTGTCGAGCACCAGATCCGGGCTTTCCGGGGGCTCGTACGGGGCGTCGACGCCCGTGAAGCCCTTCAGTTCTCCCGCGCGCGCCCGCGCGTAGAGGCCCTTGGGATCTCGTCGTTCGCACTCGTCGACCGGGGTGGCGACGTGCACTTCGATGAAGGGGAGTTGCGCCGCATCGTTGAGAGCGCGGGCGGTCTCCCGGTCGGACTTCAGCGGTGAGACCAACGACGCCAACGCCACCACACCGGCGTCGGCGAACAGTCGGGTGAGATGGCCGACCCGGCGGATGTTCTCCGCGCGGTCACCGGCCGAGAACCCCAGATCGTCGGACAACCCGTGCCGGATGTTGTCACCGTCGAGAAGATAGGCCACATCACCGGATTCGACGAGCGCGCGTTCGACCGCCACTGCGATCGTCGACTTGCCCGATGCGGGCAGGCCGGTGAACCAGATGGTGGCACCGCGTTGTCCGGTGGCCGACCACCGGAAGTCCCGGTCAAGGGACGAGGGGTGCCAGCGGATGTCGTTGCGCGTCTGTTCTCCCGGTTTGACCTCACGCGGCTCCATGATCGTGCCCGCGCCGACGGTGTCGTTGGTGGCCTCGTCGATCAGGATGAACGCGCCGCTGTCCCGGTTCTCGGTGTAGGGGTCGGCTATCACCACCGAGCTTGTGCGTAGAGTGATTTCGCCGATGTCGTTGAGCACCAGCTCAACCGGGTTGTCCAGCTCGTCGAGCGTCTCCGTATCGAGGCGGCTGTGCAGTGCCTGCACGGTGGCGCGAACCGTCTTCGCTCCCTGTTTGAGCGCCAGTCGATCGCCCGCACGCAACGGGCCTTCCCGGAACCAGCACACCGTGGCGTCGAGTTCGCGGGCGAGCACGGGGAGGACGGCGTCGTCGGAGCCGCTGACCAGAACGTCGCCACGACCGACGTCGATGTCGTCGGCCAACTCCACGGAAACCGACAGCGGCGCAACAGCGACGGAGCGTTCGTCGTCGAGCGTGTCGACCAGCGTCACCGTGGAGCGGGTGCCGGATGGAAGGCTGACCACCGGGTCGCCGACCTTGAGCGTCCCGCCGGAGAGCCGTCCGGTGTAGCGGCGCCGCTGCTCGGCGGTGGGGCGTGACACCCACTGCACCGGAAGCCTCAACTTGGTGGATTCCGCCTGCGGCGCAGTGAGCTCGATGCTCTCGAGATACTCCAGCAGCGTCGGCCCACCGTACCAGGGGGTGTTCTGCGACCGGTGGACGACGTTGTCACCGAGCTTGGCCGCGATCGGGATCACCGTGATGTCGATGTTGCCGAGGCGGGCGGCGACCTGCTGCAGCTCCTTGTGCACCTCGGTGAACCGGGTCTCGTCGAAGTCGACGAGGTCGATCTTGTTGACGGTCGCGACGAAGTGTTTGATGCCCAACAATCTGGCGATGCGCGCGTGCCGGTTGGTCTGGCGCAGCACACCGGCGCGCGCGTCGACGAGTAGGACCGCAGCATGAGCATTGGACGCGCCGGTGAACATGTTGCGGGTGTAGCGCTCGTGGCCCGGCGTGTCGGCGAGGATGTAGCTGCGTGTGTCCGTCGAGAAGAACCGGTAAGCCACGTCGATCGTGATGCCCTGCTCACGTTCTGCGCGCAGGCCGTCGGAGAGAGCCGCCAGATCGGCGATGCCCTCCTCGTCGGTGACGGCCTCGAGGTGATCCGTTGGGAGGCTGTCGGTGTCGTGTAGGAGGCGCCCGATCAGCGTGCTCTTGCCGTCGTCGACGGATCCGGCTGTGGTGATGCGGAGAAGTTGACGGGTCATCAGAAGTATCCCTCGCGCTTGCGGTCTTCCATGGCGGCGACCGAGGTGCGGTCGTCGGCTCGCGTCTCACCGCGTTCCGACACTGTGGCAGCGGAGATCTCGGTGATCACACGCTCGATGTCGACGGCTCGCGAGCGGACCGCACCGGTGATTGTCAGGTCGCCGACGGTCCGGTAACGCACCCACTCGACCGAGGACGCCTCGCCCTCGGCGGGTTTGGCGGCCCCCTACACCGCGAGAAGGATGCCGTCGCGTTCGAACACCTCGCGTTCGTGGGCGAAGTAAATCGACGGCAGTTCCAGGTTCTCGAGTTCGATGTAGCGCCACACGTCGAGCTCGGTCCAGTTGCTCAGTGGAAACACGCGGACCTGTTCGCCCTTCCTGATGCGGCCGTTGTACAACGACCATGGCTCCGGCCGCTGGGCCCGGGGATCCCACTGGCCGAACTCGTCGCGGAAGGACAGGATGCGTTCTTTGGCGCGGGCGCGCTCCTCGTCGCGGCGGGCACCGCCGAACGCCGCGTCGAATCCGCCCGCCTCGAGTGCGTCGAGCAGCGTGCGGGTCTGCTGGCGATTGCGCGAGGCGCCGGGTCCGGGATCGGGGACTCGACCCTTGTCGATCGACTCCTGCACCGAAGCCACGATCAACCGGTGCCCTTGGCCTTCGACGCGGCGGTCGCGGAACTCGATGACCTCTGGGAAATTGTGTCCTGTGTCGACGTGCATGACCGGGAACGGCAGCGGCGACGGGCGAAAAGCCTTCTCGGCGAGGCGAAGCAACACGATCGAGTCCTTGCCCGCGGAGAACAGCAGCACCGGGCGCTCCAATTCGGCGACCACCTCGCGGATGATGTGCACCGCCTCGGCCTCCAACAGCCGGAGCTCGTCGACGTGCAGGGTGTCGACCGTCATGTGGGAAGTCCCTCCTGCTCCGCGTCCGCCCTGTAGCGGTCGACCCATTCATCGGAGCGCTGATCGGCCTGCCGCTCGAGTACCGGATCCGGCGCAAGCCGCCGGTCCTGTCCGAGCGCTTCGAGGACGTCGCCGACGATCTGGGAAAGGTTGCGCCACAACACCGGATACGGCACCTCCAGTGGAGCCACCCCTTCTTCGGCGAACCAGTTGCGCCAACCCTCTTCCTGGGCCCGCAGCATCGTCACGACGTGGGCGATGGCACCGGCGTGGTATTCCGCGCGGGCATCGCGTGTCGGATCTGGCCGCCCGCGCCATACCCGCGTCTGCACCGCCCGCCAGAACGAAACAGCCTGCGACACAACATCAGGGCGGTAGACGTGGATGAAGAACGGGTCGCTGCCGATGACATCCCGGATGGCCGACAACAGGCCGGTACCGGATCGCTCGGGCAGCCCGCTGGCCCGGTCGAGCAGCAGCGGCGTCTGGTTCCACATCAGCTTGCCGCCCCAGATGCCGTTGGGGGTGCGGCCCACCGTGCGGATGTAGTCGCGCCAGATCTCCGGTGGAGCGAGGTCGGGTTTGCCCTCGTCGAGCGGGTCCAGGAGACGCAGGATCGATTCGTCGGTCACGCCCTCGAACCACTGCCGCGGCTGTGGCGACTGACTGGTGCTGGGCAGGTACTGAAAGAACTCGCCGGGTTCACCGGCGACACCCGTCGCGCGCAGTGATTCCACGAGCAGCGTGCTGCCGCTGCGCTGAGAGGCCAGGACGAGATAGGCCGTCGGGGCTGACATGCGCGCAGCTTACCCACACGGCAATAATCCGACACCACATGCGGTTTCGCTCACGATGAGCGTAATTATTGGCCGTTGCCGTCGTCCTCGATGCCGCGTTCGGTCGCGATCGCGGAGCGGCTCGGTAGGGGTCCTTGGATACGCAAATAAGTTTGGGTGTAGCGCTCCGAGATTCGGGTGCCCGCGAACTCCGACGGGATCACGTCGTTGGTCTTGACGCGCCAGTCGTTGAGGAGCAGCGCCAACTCATTGGCGATCGCTTCCGCCTCGTCGGGCCCAGCCGGGCCGAGCAGGTTGGTCGACTCGGTCGGGTCGTCGCGCAGGTCGTACAGCTCCCGTTGCGGTCGTTCGGCCCGCACAAGAGGAGCCACGATTCGGCCGGGCGCGCTGTCGGCGATGTCCCACGGCAGGTCCAGCAGCGGCCGCGGGGCGTAGTTCTCGATGTAGCTGTACTCCTTGGTGCGGATCGCCCGGATCGGGTCGAAGGAGTCGTGGTAGGTCTTCGTGGTGTACACCTCGGTGCGAACCGGCGGCCCGGGGTCGGCTAGCAGAGCGACCTTGTGCGAGAGCCCTTCGACGTCCGGGGGCACTTCCAGGCCGAGGAGTTCGAGCAGTGTCGGAAGCAGGTCGACGCCGCTGAACAACTCGTCGTAGACCTTCGGTGCGATGTCGGTGTCGCGCGGCGGGCGCACGATCATGGCGATGCCCGTACCCGCGTCGTACAACGTCGATTTGGCGCGGGGCAGAGCCGGGCCGTGGTCGGTCATGAACACCACCCAGGTGGTGCGGTCCAGGCCCGTCGCCGACAGAGTGTCGAGAAGCCTGCCGACGGCGGCGTCGGCCACTGAGATAGACCCGTAGAACTCGGCGAGATCCTCACGGACTTCCGCTGTGTCGGGCAGATAGTCGGGGACGGCGACGCCGGTCGCGTCGGCCGGCTCGTATCTGTCGCGGGGATACGGTCGATGCGTCTCGAAGAAGCCCGCGGTCAACAGGAATGGCTTCTCGGGCGTGTTCGTCAGCCACTTCGCCGATTGTTCGACGACGTACTCGCAGTAGGAGTTCGAAACGTCGAATTCGTCGAAGCCGAGCTTCGCCGGGTACGAGGTCTCGTGTTGCATACCGAACAGTGCTGTGTGCCAACCGGATTCGGACAGAATCTGCGGCAGTGTGCGGACACCGGAGCGGTACTCCCACCCGTGGTGGGCCAACCCCACCAATCCGTTGCTCTGGGGGTATCGGCCCGTGAACAGTGAGCCCCGCGACGGTGAGCAGAGTGGCGCGGTCGCGTGGGCGCGGGTGAAGAGGATGCTCTCGGCGGCGAAGGCGTCGAGGCGGGGACTCGACACGTCGTCGTGACCGTACGCGCCGAGATAGCGCCCGAGGTCGTGCCAGTGCACGATCAGCACGTTGTCTCGCCGCGCGTCTGTCACTGCGGATCCTTTCGTCGTCGTCGACGTTCCCACTTCATCCTGCGAAGCGTGGACGGGCAACCCTTTGACTCACGGCCTTGACCTCAGGTCTGCCGTGACCTCACGCTCGGTACCGGTGTCCACGGCAGGTTATCCCCAGGTTTTGGCTGACGGTGGTCGGTGTTGTCCCCAAGTTCGGGTTCATCCACAGATGCGGTTATGACCTTGGTGGGGCGATCCGAGGCCGAATAGGTTCGTTCGTATGTTCGATGAGTTGGTGGCGGCACAGGCATTTGAGGTTGGCGGCTTGGGTGGGCCCGGCGGGGTAGGCGATGGTGTGGTCGATGTCGCAGGCGGTGGCCGGGACGTCGCAGCCGGGGAATCGACACGTCAGGTCGCGGCAGCGCACGAACCACGCCAGGCTCGCCGAGGGGGTGTGGCGCGGTTCGGGCCCGGCATCACCGGGATGAATCACCGGCTGGAGCTTGGCGCTGCGGGCCAGGGTGGCGGCCAGCAGCGGCGCCGGCACCAGCCCCTTACCCATCAGGTAGCCCGGATCGGTCACCGCCGGGCCCGGCGAGTCGGCGGTGGAGTCGGTGCCCGCCGGACCGGTGGAGTCGGTCGCGGGGTCGGTTGGCTCCTTTTGCGGGGCGTGGCCGTGCAGGGCGGCGGGGGTGTCATCAGACAAGGTGTCGTGGCGGGCGATGACGTGGATGACCACCGCGCTGGGGGTGGCGGCGGCGGCCTCACAGTCGGGACGCCCGCAGGCGCATTGCAGTCGCTGGGCGCCGTGGCCCAGGGCGCCCAGGGCGTCGGCGCGGCGTTGCTCGGCGGTGCGCGGGTCGTGCTCGCACACCGCGGCGGCCATCGCATCGAGGCGGGCATCGAGGGCGGCGGCGTCGGCGGCGAACAACCAGCCCTCGATCTTGGCGGTGCCCGATCCGTCGGGCGGATCGTGGATCACCACCTCGCGGCCCAGCGCGGCGTTTTCGGTGCGCCGCACCGCGGCCGGGTCGTAGCGGTCCACGCAGGCGTCGATGGCGGCATCGAGCTTGATCGCCGACAGGGTGCCCCAGCGGGTCAGCTCGCCGGCCAACTCGGCGTCGATTTTGCCCAACGCCGCGGTGTCGCGCACCAGCCGGGTGCGATGAGCCACGGTGGCCACCATGCGGTAGGAGATCGCGCCGGAGGCGAACACCGTGGCCACCGCGGGCAGGCGCTGGCGCAGCTCATCGGCGATCGCCAGTTGGTGAGAAGCCACCCCCAGCGACACCCCCTGGGCGGCGGCGACCTCGGCGGCCGCGATCGCCCAGTTGTCGATGCACCACTGTTCGCGATCGACCGCCCCGGCCTGGCGGATCAACCCCTCCAGCACGTCGGCAGCAGCGGCCAGCCGGCGCGCACACGCAGCGTTTTCCACCCGCGCCCACGCCCCGATCGCCCCCGCACCCCGCGACCGACCGGCCACCGCCACCAACTCATCGAACATACGAACGAACCTATTCGGCCTCGGATCGCCCCACCAAGGTCATAACCGCATCTGT
>NZ_LZJE01000091.1:0-2074 GCF_001666865.1 Mycobacterium sp. E136 | reverse complement strand
CCGGAAGCTAAGCCTGCCAGCGCCAATGATACTGCCCCACACGGGCGGAAAAGTAGGACACCGCCGAACACAAATTAAGCCCTGTGGCCCCCAATTCGATTGGGGGCCACAGGCATTTGTGTGTCCAGTCGGTTCAGTCGAAGAGCGTCAACGCCGGCGACACCCTGCTCTTCTCCATCTCGAGAAGCGCTCGCTTCCTATCGAGACCACCGCCGTACCCCGTCAGGCTCCCGTTGGCGCCGATAACGCGATGGCACGGAACGATGATCCCAATCGGGTTGTGCCCGTTGGCCAAACCGACCGCCCGAAACGCGCCGGGTGCCCCGATCTGGCGGGCGATCTCACCGTACGAGCGTGTCTCTCCATACGGAATCGTCAGTAGCGCAGCCCATACCTTCTTTTGAAACGCCGTGCCCACCATGTCGAGTCGGAGATCGAAATCGGTCAGTTCGCCGGCGAAATAGGCCTGCAATTGTTCGACCGCGTCAGGAAACGCCCCATCGTCGGCAACCCAGCCTTCGCGGCTCGGCTCGTAGGTCTGATCGACCATCCTAAGATGCATCAGCCGGTCATTGCGACCTGCCAACGTCAACTGACCGACCGGGCTCTGCATCGTGCGAAATCGTAAGGCTGTCATCACTTCTCCTTCGGCGGCCAGACATTGACCGCATGATCGAGCGCCGTCCACAGGTGCTGCGTGACGTACGAACGCCACGGTCGCCAGCGGACGCTGTGGTCGGCGAGCGCACGCGTATCGCCGGGCAGACCCAGCTGTTCGGCTGCGAGCCGCACACCGAGATCGGTCACCGGGAAGGCGTCGGGGTCGCCCAGGCCGCGCATCGCGATGATCTCCGCTGTCCACGGGCCGATCCCCGGCAGAGCCTGGAGCCGCTCACGCGCGCTGTCCCAATCGCAACCCGCGTCCAACACCACATCACCCGCGGCCAGAGCGCGGATCAGCGCCGTCAGTGAACGCTGTCGTGATCTCGGAAACGCCAAATGTGCCGGATCGATCTCGGCGAGATGTTCAACGGCGGGAAACACATGTGTCAGACCACCATTCACGTCGGTGATCGGTTCACCGTAAGCCGTAGCCAGTCGGCCGGCATGCGTACGTGCCGCCTTGACCGACACCTGCTGTCCGAGCACCGCCCGCACCGCCAGTTCCTGTTCGTCCGCCGTACGCGCGCAACATGCGGTTCTACCCGACCGCGGCCGCCGCCCAGAAGGCCGGTTTCCGCGCCTGCAAGCGCTGCCGGCCGGACGCCTCCCCCGGTTCGCCGGAGTGGAACGTTCGGGGCGATGTCGTGGCGCGGGCGATGCGGCTGATCGCCGACGGTGTCGTCGATCGCGAGGGTGTCGCCGGGCTGGCCGCCAAACTCGGATATACGACGCGCCAGCTCGAGCGGCTCCTGCAGGCCGAGGTGGGTGCCAATCCGCTTGCGTTGGCGCGGGCGCAGCGGTCGCAGACGGCGCGGGTGCTCATCGAGACCACGGAGTTACCCTTCAGCGACGTCGCGTTTGCGTCGGGGTTCGCGAGCATCCGCCAGTTCAACGACACCGTCCGCACGGTGTACGACGTGGCGCCCACCGTCCTGCGCGAGCGGGCGTGGGCACGGTTCGGCGGGGGCGACGGCGGTGCCGGAGCCATCTCCCTGCGGCTGCCGGTTCGTACACCGTTCGCATACGAGGGGTTGTTCGGCCATCTGGCGGCCAGTGCGATGCCCGGTGTCGAGGAAGTGCGAGACGGCACCTACCGACGCACGCTGCGGCTACCCAACGGCTGCGGAATCGTCGCGCTCACACCGCAACCGGACCACGTGCAATGCCGGGTGGTCCTCGACGACTTCCGTGATCTGGCGACGGCGATCGCCCGCTGCCGACGGTTGCTGGACCTCGATGCGGATCCTGAAGCAGTGGTCGATGCGCTCGGCGCCGATGCCGACTTGAGCGCCTTGGTCGCCAAGGCCCCGGGCCAACGGATACCGCGGACCGTCGACGAACAGGAACTGGCGGTGCGGGCGGTGCTCGGACAGCAGGTGTCGGTCAAGGCGGCACGTACGCATGCCGGCCG
>NZ_LZJE01000090.1:0-8439 GCF_001666865.1 Mycobacterium sp. E136 | reverse complement strand
CCGGCTGACTTTCGCCGCGGAGATGCAAACTCGGACACGCCGTCGCCGTGTTGGGGAAAGTTTCGAGCGTGACCGCTGCCATCAGTCGACTGGCCTGCTCGACAAGCACCGGCGTTGCGGGCGAATCGTCTGAGAGCACGCTGTCCTTCACGTAGCGGACCGTGTTTTTCCACAGCTGCGCGGCGGCGTCGTCCACCGGCGAGAAGCTGCTGAAGCGAATCGGCAGCGGCGCACACGAACCGGGGAGTCCTGCCGCCACGCCGGCAGCGACGCGGGCATCGATGAGCACCGCCGTGAAATGAGCATTCTCAAAGAGCGCCGTGTGCGGCAGATGCGGTTGAGCCAGCATCGCCACCTCGCCCGCCGCAACTTCGGTTCTGATGCCATCGCACGCGCTGGCGATCCGGCCCGCGGTTGGCCAGATAACGGCCACTCTGTTCAGAGGATCCGGACGTATTTCTGCCTGGCCGACGACAGTTATCTCGTCAAGGGTCAGCGGACCGACTGTGGCGCGGGCATGGGAGAGTATCGGCCCTTCACAGTGTGGCGGAGCCTTGTGCGACAGCCTCATCTTGACGCCGTAGATGTCCTCGAGGAACTCGGCGGCATCGGCTGGCTTGCTGATCTCGACCTGTGAGCGCTTGAGTCGGCACGTCTCGTCGATTGAAGTACTGATGTTGCTCACCTCATGAAGGGAGGCGCAGAGCGAAGCTGTTGTCTCAGCTCCAGTGGTTTGGAGCATACCCAGCGGAAGGGTCTCGAAACGAAAGAGAATCCGCTGCCCGCGCGTCGCCTCCGCCCCTTACCCCGCGGATAGAAATCCCTTCCCTCATTGGGCAGAAAGCTCACTCGCGGGCGATTTCGCGGCCTGTCGGTGCTCGCGAGCATTGACGCGTCCCTATAACTGATGACTCGAGGAACCGATGACCACGACAGCCACCGGTACGAACAAGTCCGCCCGCGACGAGACCCTGCGGCTGCGCCTCGGCGACCTGCCGGTCACGCGCAGCGACGCCAGGACCACGCGATTGCGCCCGATCGCCCCGCAAGCCAAGCCCCTGCCGAAGGCCACCAGCGCCTTCGACGGCAAGACGGTGCGGCTGCGCCCGATCGACCTCCCTGTCGTCGCCAAGGTGACCAACACAGTGAGGCAGCGCTACGTCAACTTGAGCGCGGTCAAGAAGGCGCCGACCAAGTGGGATATCGCGCGGCTCTCGCTGGTGATGCTGCTGGCGTCCATGCCGATCCTGGGCATCTCGGTCGACGTGTTCGGGCTGGTCCCCCAGAACGTCACGTCGATCATCGTCATCGCACTGTGCGCAGTGCTGGGTGCGCTGATCGCCTTTGCCCCGCACCGGATGGACATCTTTGTCGGACGCGGCCTGATCGCAGGCATGGTGGCGTGCATCGTTTACGACGCCGCTCGGCTGTTCGCGGTGCACGTGCTGGGCCTGATGGGCGACTTCATCCCGGTGATGGGATCGTTCGTCACCGGTGAGCCCGACACGGCAGGCAGCGCAGCGGTCGGTTATGTCTGGCGCTACATCGGCGACGGCGGCGGGCTGGGCGTCGCGTTCTTCGTCGTCGCGTTCGCGCTGGGCATCGACCGGTGGAAGAACGTCTACGCGGTGCTGGCGTCGGTCGCCTTCGCGGTGTTCCCGACGTGGGCCGGGCTGATGGCAACGGTCGCGCTGGCCCCGCGCGGCGAGGAGATGATGTTTCCGCTGAACGTCGCGACCGTGACGATCACCCTGGTCGGGCACTTGATCTTCGGGCTGGTGCTGGGTCTGGCGTTCCTCAAGGCGCCGCGTGGACGCGACCGCAACGAATGGCCCTGGCCGCCACTGTTCGAGACGGCACCGGCCAGGCGGGTCGTTCGCGCCTACAAGATGTTCACCAACCGGCCGTAGCGTTCGTCGACCAGAGACCTCCTGTCTGAGCCAGAATTGCCTGGATAGGAGGTCCCATGTCGTCGCACCTGGAAATCTCGAGACCGTCGGGGCGGGAGCTGGTTCCGCTCAGCGGTGACCGGGTGACCCTCGGTAAGGCCACGACCAACGCGGTGTCGCTGCAGCACGACGAGACCGTCTCACGGTTGCACGCCGTGCTGGAGAACCTCGGGTTCGCTTGGTCGATAAGGGATCTCGGGAGCCGCAACGGGACCTTTCTCAACGGTGAGCGGATCACCGCCGAACGTGTGCTGCGGTCCGGCGACGAGGTGCGCCTCGGCAAGTCACGGCTGATCTTCTGGGAGGTCAGGGACAGCGCGGACGGCAAGCTCGACGAGGAGACGGTCACGGCTCAGGGCGTCGAGCCCCCGCCGAGGCTGACCCACCGCGAACTCGACGTGCTCATCGTCCTGTGCCGGCCGCTGGTGTCCGACGACCCGTTCCCCGAACCCGCCTCGGTCCGCCGAATGGCAGGTGAACTGTTCGTCACCGAGGCCGCGGTCAAACAGCATCTGCAGAACCTCTACGACAAGTTCGCCATCCCCGCCGAAGGCGACCGGCGGGTCAGGCTGGCCAACGAGGCATTGCGGCGCGGCGCCGTGACGCTCGCGCAACTGCGCGCTACGTGAAGTCGAGAGCCTCGACAGTGGCGACCGGGCCCTCGTGGGTCGGGCGGTCGGCGCCTCCGATGCAATACACCGTCTCCCCGACCGCGGCCACCACTTGACCGTGCACCGGAGTTCCGATCGGCGCCACCGTCGTCCACCTGCCGTTGCCGATGTCGTACATCTCGACCGTCGCCAGCACGCGGGTCGGCTCTTCGCCGCCCACCGCGACGATCCGGCCGTCGATGAAGGCGGCGCCGTAGCTTCCGCGCGGAGTCGGCATGTCCGGCAGCTTCGTCCATTCACCGCTGGCCGGGTCGAAACGCTCGAATGCCGCGGTGTTCTCGTCGGCGCTCAACGACCGACCGCCCACGGCGTAGACGTAGGTGCCGTCCGACAAGGCGGCCAGATGTTCGCGCGGCGTGGGCATGTCGGCGGCCTGCGTCCAGGATTCACCGTCGAACACTTCGGTCGGCACGACGAGCTGTTTGTCGCTCTGGCCGCCGACGACGACGAGCTTGTCTCCGACCACTGCCGCTGCGGCCCCGGCCCGGCCGTGTTGCAACGCAGCGAGTTCGGTCCACTTGCCGTCACGCAGCGCGAACACCTTGTCGGACGGCTCTCCGATGTTGTCGGTGGCGCCGCCGAGGACGACGAAGTCCCCGTTGTAGGTCGCACCCGTCGCGTGGTGCAGCCCAACCGGCAGCGGCGGTTGGGTCTGCCACTTGCCGGTTCGCGGGTCGAAACTCTCGACGGTGTCGAGGGTTTCACCTTCGCGGATACCGCCCGCGATCCAGATCTGGTCGCCGAGCACGCTCCACGCCGTCATCAGACGCGGTGTCGGCGCGTCCGGTAGAGCGCGCCATTCGGCGGCGGGTTGAGGTTGGCGCGCAGGCAGTTTCAGCGTTTCAGCCGACGCGGTGATCTTGCCATCGCCGATATCGGTCGATCCGCCGATCGCGTATACACGATTACCCACCGCCTCGACCGCCATGCCGTGGCGTGCGGTGCCCATGTCCGGGAGGCCGGACCAGGTCGTCGTCGCGAGGTCGAACGCGAGGACGGTCTTGAGGACCTGCCCTGCCGACGTCCCCCCGACCACCACCAGCCGTTCGTCGGTGGCGGCAACACCGAAATCGCTTCGCGCCTCGGGAAGTTCGGGCATGGCGGCCCAGGAATCGGCGGCCGGGTCGTATGCCTCGACAGTGGCCACATCGGCGGTGCCGGCCGTGCCGCCCATCGCGTACACCCGCTTACCGTCGGACGCCGCGCTCAACATCTGACGCGGAGTCCGAATGGGGGCGCCGAGCTTCCAAGCGGTGCCGTCGAACACCTCCGTGGTGTTGAGCAGCTTTCCCGAAGAGTCCACGCCGCCGGTGACGATGATCCGGTCCCCGACCACAGCGGCGGCGCCGGCCGCTCGAGGCTGTAACAGCGGCGGCAGTTCGGTCCAGCGGCTGTTGACGACCCGCCACACGCGGTCGGTCGCGACCTTTGCGTCGTTGCCCTCGGTACGCCAGCCGCCGAGCACGACCGGGTTCTCCCGCCACGTCACCGCCATCGCACGCTGCACGGGAACCGGAAGATCCTCGCCGCTCTTCCAGCTGTCGATGGCGGGGTCGTAGCCCTCGTGCTTACCGCTGACGCGGTCGTCGGCGCCGAGGCCGCCGAAGACCCAGATCGTGCCGTCGGCCTGGGTCGCGGCCACGGCGTCGCGGGCGACCCTCGCGTCGGCGACCGGCCGCCAGGCCGGCTGCGCCTCGGCGACCTGCTGCGCGGGCGCGGCGGTTTGGCCGCCGCCGTCGTCGCGCGTCGAAGTGACGACGAAGACACCACTGATCACCAGCAGCAGCACCGCGACGATCGCGCCGGACACGATCAGCGCCCGCTTCCGACCGTTCCTCCTCGGCGGCGTGTCCGCCGCTTGGTCGGGCCGCACGCCGGGCGGCAGCTGCCAGGGCAGGCTCGACTGGCTGATCGACGCGGTGTGCGCGAACATCCCGGGTTCGGGCGCGGGCGCGTCGGGATCTCCCGATGTAGCTGGCGTGCGCGGCGCCGACCGAAGGGGTTCGGCCGGTGCGGAGACCGACGGCTCGACCAGTTCCGAAACGGCCGCGCCCTGCGTGCCTTCCGGCTGCTCCTGCGCCGCACTCGGCTCGCTGAGCGCCATTGCGTCCGCGGTCAACCCGTTGTGGCGCTGCGCCAGCTGCAGTTCGTGACCGAAATCCGCCGCCGACGCGTAGCGGTCGGAGGGTTTGCGGGCCATCGCCTTCTCGATCGCGGCGCACACGTCGGCGGGGATGCCCTGGGGACGCAGATCCGGCACGGGCGTGGAGGTGATCCGCAAATAGTGCGCGATCAGATCCTCGTCGTTCTTGCGCTCGTGCGGGGGTTTGCCCGCGATCAGCGCATAGATCGACGCGCCGAGCGAGTAGACATCGGCCTCGACGGTCGGCGGGTTTCCCTCCAACACCTCCGGCGCGGTGTAGGACAGCGTGCCGGTGAAGAAACCGGTCACCGTCTTGTATCCGCCGGCGATCCGGGCGGTTCCGAAGTCGCTGAGTTGTGGTTCGCCGTAATCGTTGAAGAGAACGTTGGCCGGTTTGATATCGCGGTGCAGGGTGCCCGTTCGATGCGCGGTTTCCAGTGCGCCGCAGAGCTTCACGCCGATGCGCAACGCTTCGGGCCACGCGATTCGGCCCTCCCGCCGCAGCCGCTCCGCCAGCGAGCCCTCGCGGTGGTAGGGCATCACGATGAACGGCCGATTGCTCTCGGTCACACCGACCTGCAGGATGTTGACGATGTTGGGGTGGCCGGAGAGAGCGCCCATGGCGTAACCCTCGCGGAAGAACCGTTCGCGGTCGTCTTCGTCGAGGTCGGATGCGAGCACCTTGATCGCGACGCTTCGCGCCAGCGACTGCTGGTAGCAGCGGTAGACGACGCCACCGCCGCCGCGGCCGATCTCGACCGCCTCGGTGAACCCGGCGGCCGTCAGCTCAGTCGCTATTCCCCCGGCCATATGCCACCGCCCTCAGGTGAAATGCCGAACGTTCGCTTCAAAGTACCGAGCAAGCGCATTTGCGACGCCGGATTTCGACAGTTCCATCTTCGATGCCGTACCGCGACGTATGGGCGGCAAAGGGTCAGCGCATTGCCCAGAGGCACGCCGGTGCCGGCGCCGCGATACGCGACCCCGCGCACCTGCGAGTTTGCGTTTTCTCCGGCTCGGGTAACACGGTGCCGCACCTTCATGAATTCAAGGAGCCGCGGCTGATGAGTGCCACCGACACCGAACGCTCGGATGACGCGCGAGCCAAGACACCGGGACAACTGACCGGAGCTGTCGTCATCGTCGCACTGGTGTCGGCAGTCTCCGGGATGCTCTACGGCTACGACACCGGCATCATCTCCGGGGCGCTGCTGCAGATCACGAAGGACTTCGGCATCGCCGAGGGGTGGAAGCAGCTGATCGCCGCCAGCATCCTGCTCGGGGCGGTCATCGGAGCCCTGGTCTGCAGCTACCTGTCCGACAAACGCGGCCGCAAGGGCACGCTGCTGATGCTCGGCGTCCTGTTCGTCGTCGGCGCGCTCTGGTGCGCGGTCTCCCCCAACCCGGAGTTGTTGTCGCTCGGAAGGCTGGTCCTGGGCTTCGCCGTCGGCGGGGCGACGCAGACCGCGCCCATGTACGTCGCGGAACTGGCGCCGCCGAAGTACCGGGGCCGGCTCGTGCTCTGCTTCCAGATCGCGATCGGGGTCGGGATCGTGATCGCGACCATCGTCGGTGCGACGGAGTCGATTCCGTGGAGATGGTCGATCGGTATCGCCGCGGTCCCCGCCGCGATCATGTTCGGTCTGCTGCTGCGGCTGCCGGAGAGCCCCCGGTGGTTGGTCAAGAACCACAATCGCGATACGGCGCGTGACGTGTTGGACCGGGTCCGACCGTCGGGCTACGACATCGAGGGCGAACTCGACGAGATGGCCGAATTGGTACGCAAAGAGGAGACCGCCAAGACACGGGGATGGCCGGGACTGCGCGCGCGGTGGGTGCGCCCGGCACTCATACTCGGTTGTGGCATAGCGATTTTCACTCAACTCAGCGGTATCGAGATGATCATCTACTACTCGCCGACGATCCTGACCGACAACGGATTCTCGGAATCGGTCGCGCTGCAGGTGTCGGTGGGGCTCGGCGTGAGTTATCTGGTGGCTCAGCTCGTCGGGCTGTCCATCATCGACAGGGTCGGCCGCAGGCGGCTCACGCTGATCATGATTCCCGGTGCGGCGCTGAGCCTTTTCGTCCTGGGCACGTTGTTCGTCACCGGCAACAGCGGGCGGGATTCCGTGCCGTTCATCATCGTTTGCCTCATCGTGTTCATGCTCTTCAACGCGGGCGGGTTGCAGTTGATGGGATGGCTGACCGGATCCGAGACCTATCCGCTGGCGGTGCGGCCGGCCGGCACCGCCGCGCAGTCCGCGGCGCTGTGGGGCACCAACCTGATCATCACGCTCACCCTGTTGTCTTTGATCAACGCGATCGAGGTGGGGCCGACCATGTGGCTCTACGGGTTGTTCAACGTGGCCGCATGGATTTTCGTCTACTTCCGGATGCCCGACCTGACGGGGAGAAGCCTCGAGGAGATCGAACGCAAGCTGAGCAACGGCCAGTTCCGCCCCGCCGATTTCGCCCGCTGACCGACGGGGTCATACTCGAGCGGTGTCATCGGCAGCCGTCACCGTCGACGAGATCGTGGTCGCCGATCCGGCCGATGCCTGGAGTCGCGCCGGATTCACGGTTGACGCGGATGACACCTGCCGAGTGGGCGGTGTGCGCGTCCGGTTGGTCGGCTCGGACGGGGGCAGCGGAATGGCCGGGTGGTCGTTGAGCGGATTGCCCTCGGACGCCGCACTTTCCGAAGTCGACGGAATCCCGACGACGGCATCGAACGCGCCGCCCACCTCGGGCGCCGAACATGCCAACGGTGTCACCGCCATCGACCACGTCGTCGTGCTCTCCCCCGATTTGGACCGGACCGTCCAGGCGTTCACGGGCATCGGCGTCGCGCCGCGACGAGAACGCGACGGTGAATTGGGCGGCAATCCGATCCGCCAGGTCTTCTTCCGGTTCGGCGAGGTGATCGTCGAGGTCGTCGGCTCTCCGGGCACCACGCGCGAAGCACCGTCGACGCTCTGGGGGATCACCTACGTCGTCGCCGACATCGACGTGACCGCGGCGTTCTTCGGCGACCGGACCGCACCCGTCAAGGACGCCGTGCAGCCCGGACGACTGATCACCACACTGCGGCATCAGGCGTTCGGCATGTCGGTCCGCACGGCGATGATCTCGGCCCCCGCGCGTCGCTGAGCCGTCGACTCGACGCCGTTGCCTATTCTCTGGCCATGGCAGACGACGTCGTGGTGATCCATACGGACGGCGGGTGTCGGCCCAACCCCGGGCCCGGCGGCTGGGGCGCGGTGCTGCGTCAACGCACGCATGTGCGCGAGATGTACGGCGGCGAGGCGCAGACCAGTAACAACCGCATGGAGTTGACCGCCCCGATCATGGCGCTGGAGGCGTTGACCCGTCCGGTGGTGGTGCACCTGAGCACCGACAGCACGTACGTCCGCAACGGCATCACGAAGTGGGTGCTCGGCTGGGAGCGCAACGGCTGGATGACCGCGGCCAAGCAGCCCGTGAAAAACGTCGACCTGTGGCAACGGCTGCGGCTGGCGTGTAGGCCGCATCGGGTCGAGTGGTTCTGGGTGAAGGGCCATTCGGGCGTCGCCGACAACGAGCTTGCCGACGTGCTCGCGACGCGCGGGATACAGGAAGCCCTGCTAGCGGCGCACTGACCGCTGGTGGTTGCACGCGGCGGGTCCTGCCTCAG
>NZ_LZJE01000089.1:0-3672 GCF_001666865.1 Mycobacterium sp. E136 | reverse complement strand
AGGATGACGGCCTTCAGGTCGCCGTGGTGATAGGACGTCCTGCTCATGCGGACATCGTAGCGGAAATCTTGACAGTGCCTAGTTCATTGCCTACCGTTGGAACTTGTCACTGTCTAGATTGGAGTTCGACCATGGCCGTCCTCGTCACGCTGATACTGGGGACGCTCGGCGCACGGCTGGTCGGCCGGCTGGGCGTCGAGTACGTCAACAGCTGGCCGTCTGCCGTGGCCGTCGGGCTGGCCGCGATGTTCGTGGTCACCGGGTTCGCCCACTTCGTCAACCCGCTGCGCCGCGACACGATCGCGATCGTGCCGCCGCGATTACCTGCCCCGGCGTCGTTGGTGACCCTCACCGGTGTGCTCGAGATCGTCGGCGCGATCGGCCTGCTCTACCCGCCCACCCGGGTCGCCGCGGCGGTCTGCCTCTTCGCGTTGATGATCGCGATGTTCCCGGCCAACGTCTACGCGGCGCGGATGCCGAACCCGCCGAAGTCGATGACGACGCGGCTGGATCTACGCACCGCCGAGCAGATCGTCTTCTTAGGGGCGGCGCTCGTGATCGGCCTGGGCAGCGTCCAGTAGCCAGGCGTACTGGAATGCGGTTTCCTTCCAGCGTTCATAGCGTCCGCTGATACCGCCATGGCCGGCATTCATCTCGGTCTTCAACAGAACGGGATGGTCGTCGGTCTTGGTGTGACGAAGGGCGGCAATCCATTTCGCCGGCTCGACGTAGAACACGCGGGTGTCGTTCAACGACGTCATCGCGAGGATTCTCGGGTAGTCCTTGGCCTCGACGTTCTCATATGGCGAGTAGGACCTCATGTACTCGTAGACGTCCTTGTTCTCCAACGGGTTTCCCCACTCGTCCCATTCGGTGACAGTCAGCGGCAGCGAGGGGTCGAGGATTGTGGTGAGGGGATCGACGAACGGCACCACTGCGAGGATGCCGGCGAACAACTCCGGCGCCATGTTGGCCACCGCGCCGACGAGCAGACCGCCTGCGCTGCCGCCGTATGCCACCAGGTTCTCCGGTCGGGTGACGTCGGTCTGCACGAGATGCGCTGCGACGTCCACGAAGTCGGTGAAGCTGTTCTTCTTCTCGAGCATCTTGCCGTGCTCGTACCACGGCCGGCCGAGCTCGCCGCCGCCCCGCACGTGGGCCACCGCGAACACCATTCCGCGGTCGAGCAGCGAGAGCCGCGCGATCGAGAACCGCGGGTCTTCGCAGGCCTCGTAGGCGCCGTACCCGTACAGCAGCGTGGGCGCCGGATACTGCAGCCCGATCTTGTGAACGATCGAGATCGGTACCCGCACACCGTCCCGCGCGATCGCCCAATCGCGGCGCTCGACATAGTCTTCGGGCCGGTAGTCGCCGAGCACGGGCTGCTCGCGCAGCAACGTGCGTTCGCCGGTGGCGAGATCGACGTCGTAGATGCGTACGGGCGTCGTGTACGAGGTGGCGCCGATGCGCAGTTTGGGAGCGCTCCAATTGGGGTTGGCGCTCAGGCCCGCCGACGTCAACTCGGACTCGAACGTGAAGTCTTCGGGGTGGCCGTACTCGCCGCTCGGATACAGGGGCCACAGCTGGATTTTCGGCAGCGCCTCACTGCGGTAGCTGACGACGAGGTGCTTTTCGAACGCGTCGACCGAATCGAGGCGGACGTCGTCGCGATGCGCGATCAGCGTGCGGATCGCGGTCGGATCGCTGACGGGCGCCTCCACCAGGGTGAAGTTCACCGCTCCGTCGTTGTGCAGGATGAGGAACCGGTCCTCACCGCCCACGACCGCGTGCTCGACGGAGTACTCGACGAAGTCGCGGCGCGGCCACACGACGGCGAACTCCGCCTCTGGGTCGGTCGCATCGGCGTAATGCATCTCGGAGGTGACGGCGCTTCCTGCGGCGATCATGACGTATTTGTCGCTGCGGGTTCGGCCGACGCCGAGCCAATACCGTTCGTCGGGTTCGTAATAGACCCGCTGCGCGGGCAGGCCCGAACCAAGACGGTGGCGCCAGATCGTGTCAGGACGCCAGGCCTCGTCGACCGTCGAGTAGTAGACGGTGCGGTTGTCGGCCGCCCAGGTCGCACCGGGGCCGATACCGACGATCGTGTCCTCGTACAGCTCACCGGTGCGTAAGTCCTTGAACCGCAGGGTGTACCGCTCGTCACCCTTGACGTCGACCGAATAGGCCAGGATGTTGCCGTCGAGGCTGACCGAGGCGGCGCCCAGCGAGAAGAATTCGTGGCCCTCGGCCTCGACGTTCTCGTCGAGCAACACCTGCTCGCCGGGGATCTCGGTGTTCTCGTCGAGCACCGGAGGTGTCCAGTCGTCCGGGTCGGCGACCGGACAACGGCAGTGCACGCTGTACTGCTTGCCCTCGAAGCTCCGGCCGTAATACCACCACGCGTCGCGCCTCGTCGGCACCGACAGGTCGGTTTCTTTGGTGCGGGCCTTGATCTCGTCGAAGATGGCCTGTCGCAGTGGCGCGAGGTGTTCGGTGACGTGCTCGGTGTAGGCGTTCTCCGCCTCGAGATACGCGATCACGTCGGGATCGTCCTTGTTGCGCAGCCACTCGTAGGGGTCAGCGAAGACCTCGCCGTGATGTTCGCGTTTGGTGTCGACGCGCTTGGCCACCGGCGGATTCATGCCCCGATCCAATCGTCGAACTTCAGTCCCGAAATGCGTTCGTACGCCTCGATGTAGCGGGAACGGGTGGCTTGCACGACGTCGGGAGGCAGCGGTGGCGGCGCTGTGCCGCCGGCGCGGTCCCATCCCGATTCCGGACCCGTGAGCCAGTTGCGGACGAACTGCTTGTCGAAGCTCTGCTGCACGACGCCTTCCTTCCAGTCGTCGGCGCGCCAGTACCTGCTGGAGTCGGGGGTGAACACCTCGTCGGCGAGTCGCAGTTCGCCGTCCTTGCCGACACCGAACTCGAATTTGGTGTCGGCGACGATGATCCCTTTGGTCAGCGCGTGTTCGGCCCCTCGGCGGTAGGTCTGTAGCGTCCGGTCGCGCAGCTGCTGTGCGCGCTGTTCGCCGATCAGCTGAATCACGGCGTCGAACGAGATGTTCTCATCGTGTTGTCCCAGTTCGGCTTTCGTCGCCGGGGTGAACAGCGGCTCGTCGAACTTGCTCGCCTCGACCAGCCCGGCGGGAAGCGCGATACCGCACACCGCTCCGGTCTTCTGGTAGTCGATGAGCCCTGAACCGGTGAGGTAGCCGCGGGCCACCGCCTCCACCGGCAGCATCTCGAGCTCCTGTACCACCAGCGAGCGGCCCAGCACGTCGGCGGGAATGCGCTCGTCGTCGGAAGGACCGGCGAGATGGTTGGGTGTGCCCGCCGTCCGACTCAGCAGGTCGAAGAAGAACACGCTCATCGCGGTGAGGATGCGGCCCTTGTCGGGGATCTGCGAGTCGAGGATGTAGTCGTAGGCGGAGATGCGGTCGCTGGCCACGAAGAGCAGCGTCTCGTCGTCCACGCGATACAGTTCGCGAACCTTGCCGCTGGCCAGATGTTCGTAGTCGGACAGAGCGGGGCGCATCGGGTCAGCCTATCGGGCAGCATCTACTGCCATGACTTCGCGGTTTATCCCCTATGCCACCACACCGTCGCGCATCATGGCCCAGCTCGTCAGCGACATCGTCGTGGTCGTCTGGACCACGGTGTGGGTGC
>NZ_LZJE01000088.1:0-7250 GCF_001666865.1 Mycobacterium sp. E136 | reverse complement strand
GGGCTCCGATTGCAACAACTCGATCGTGTCGCGCACCGACGGACCCCACCGTCCCAGATGCGCGGCGATCATCGCGTTGAGCCCGAAGATCGGAGTGTAGACCGCGACCGCGTCGACGTCTTCGAGGTGCGAAACCAGGCCCGCCACCGGGCTGCCCATCGAAACCCCCGACACCGCAAGCGCGCTCGCCTGCGGGCGCAGCCATCGAAGCACCGCACGCACCTCGGAGACCACCCGGATCATGCCCGCGAGGTTGTTCAGCGGGTCCATGTTCGGGTACGTCGGCCATCGGTCGCGGCGGACCCCGCATCCGGGCTGCACCGGTAACGCGATGTTGTATCCGAGTTGCTCCTGTAACCGTCGGGCCCGCGAGAACACCAGGTCGATCGGCAACCCCTGCCCGGCCCCGTGCACCCACACCAGCCATGGCCTCGCCTCGTCGCCGGTTCGGCACAGGTGCACCACCGCCGTCGCGGGCCCGCCGAATTCGGCCAGCGCCGCGGGCAGGTGGGGATCGTGCTCGAAGGTCAGCTGCTCGTATCGGGTCCTGCCGAACCGGCGCTGCCGAATCGTCTTCGGCTGCAGCTCATCCGGTGCGACGTGCACGCCTGCCATACCCAATCCGGTCAACGCGTCGGCGGCCGCCGCGCAGGACTCGACCGTGCGCTCGACCTTCGGCGGCGGTGCGGTCAATGTCATCCCCGACAGGGCCAGTTCGTCGAGGACGACCTCACCGAACTGCCGGGCACCCCGGCGCGACAGCGGCTTCCAGTCACCGGGGGCGGCCACCGCCGCACGCGCCCGCGGCACCACACCCGCGAAGTCACGACCGATGCGGTAGGCGCGTTCTGTCGTTTTCATGCCAGCTTGAACCCGGTGTAGCCGGTGTCGGCGACCTCGTCGCAGCGACGCCGATACTCCGGGATGCCCGCGGTGTAGCCCATGTACATCCGTTTCTTGCCCGGCACGTTGCCGCCGTTGTACCAGGAGTTACACGTGGGGTGGTCGAGCACCGTCGGGGCCACCAGCGCCGTGGCCTGTTCGATCCACTCGCGCTGGGCCTCGGGCAGCGCCTCGATGCTGCGGTACCCGTTGTGCCTCAGGTACTCGATGCAGTCGCCGATCCACTCGACGTGGTGTTCGAGCGCGGTCACGAAGTTGCTTGCGGGCGCGGGACTTCCGGGCGCCTGGATGATGAACAGATTGGGAAAGCCGGCCACCGCGATCCCCAGGTAGGTGTACGGGCCCTCGGTCGTCCAGAAGTCGCCGAGGGACATCTGGTCGCGGCCGGTCACGGCTATTCGCGACAGCGCGCCTGTCATCGCGTCGAATCCGGTGGCGTAGATGATCACGTCGAGTTCGTGGTCACCCTGTTCGGTGCGGATGCCCGTCGGGGTGACCTCGACGATCGACCCCTTGCGCAGGTCGACCAGCGTCACGTTGTCGCGGTTGAACGTCTCGTAGTAGCCCTGGTCGATGATCGGGCGCTTACATCCGAATGGATGAGTCGGGGTCAGCGCCGCCGCGGTCTCGGGGTCCTTGACGATGCGTGCAACCGCCTCGCCGTAGAGCGTGGCCGCCATCTGGTTGGCCTCGATGTCGAAAAAGACGTCGCCCCAGCTGAGCGCACCGATGATGCCGCCCTCTTCGACGGCACGCAGTTGCTCCTCGCGCGATGCGGACTTCAGCGGCGGCTTGGTCATCATCTCGAACATCACCGAGAAGGCGCTGAGTCGGGCCGCACCCACCGCGTGTTCCCGTTGCGCCGCACGGATCTCGGCGTAGTTCGCCTTGAGCTCGTCGAGCTCGCCATCATCGAACGGGCGGACTTGCCAGGGCAGGGTGTAGGCGGGTGACCGCTGGAACACGGTCAGGTGGCCGGCCTGCTCGGCCACGACCGGAATGAGTTGCACGCCGGTCGAACCCGTCCCGATCACGCCGACCCGCTTGCCGGTCAGGTCCACCTCCTGCTTGGGCCACCGGCTCGTGAACAGCGAAAGCCCGCGGAAGGAATTCATGCCGGCGATCTCCGGCTCCTTCGGGACCGACAGAATGCCCGTCGCCGCGACGACGAACGGTGCGATCAGGGTCTGCCCGTCGGCGGTCCGGATCTCCCACTCGGCGCCGGCCTCGTCGAAGGTCATCGCGGTGACCTCGGTGTGGAATCGGATGTCGCGCCGTAGATCGAGTCGGTCGGCGACGAAGTTCAGGTACGCCTCGATCTCGGGCTGGCGAGGCATCGTCTCGGTCCACACCCACTCCTGCTGGATCTCCTCGGAGAAGCTGTAGGAGTACTCGATGCTCTCGATGTCGCAGCGCGCACCGGGATACCGGTTGAACAGCCATGTGCCGCCGACGTTCTCGGCCTTCTCCAGGACAACGGTGCGCAACCCCTGGTCTCGGAGTCGATGCAGCGCGTACAGGCCGGAGAATCCGGCGCCGACGATGATCGCGTCGAAACGGGTGGAGTCGGATGTCGTCACAGGTAGGCCCTCACGTCCAGAAGCGGAGATACTGTAACTATTACAGTATTGCGCCGCACGGCTGGCCGATTTCGAGAAACACCGCACCGGGATCGTGCGAAACGGCTGTCCTGAAACTGCTACTGTAAGCTATTCCATTAGCTCACGGACATGGGAGGCTGTGCGGCATGAAAGTACCGTTCACCTGGAAGGTCACCGGCTGGTTCATGATCGGCTGGTCCGCGGAGTTTCCCACGGGTGAGACGAGGCCGCTGCGGTACTTCGGCGAGGATCTGGTCGCCTATCGCGACGAGGCAGGCGAGCTGCACGTGCTCTCCGCGCACTGCCGGCATCTCGGCGCGCACATCGGCCACGGCGGCAAGGTCGTCGGCGACTGCGTCGAGTGCCCCTTCCACGGCTGGCGATGGGGACCGGACGGCACCAACCGCTACATCCCCTACCAGCCCGACAAACCGAACAAGGCGCTGCGGCTGCGCGTCTTCCCGGTGCGCGAACAATACGGCTGCGTGTTCGCCTGGCACCACCCCGAGGGTGAACCGCCGCGGTGGGAGCTGCCGGACCTGTTTCACAAGTTCCCGCAGTTCCCGACCGACGAGGACGCGTATTACCGCCCCTTCCCGGAGTTTTCGAGCCGCGCCGAACGCGAGCCGGTGCATCCGCAGATCGTCGCGGAGAACGGCCCCGATAGTGCGCACTTCCACTACGTGCACCACGCGACCGTCACCCCGAAGTGCCTCAACTGGGAGATCGTCGACGAAGAATGGCGGTTCCTGACCGGCTGGCCCGACGCCTCCAGCGATGACCCGGACAAGATGGCCCTCTACATCCACAGCCACCTGTCCGGCCTCGGATTCGCGATCAGCGCCTTCGAGGGTTCGTCGAACCACCGGCTGATCTTCGCGTGCACGCCGGTCGAGGATGGCTACTCGGACATGTTTTATTCGATCTGGTGGCCCCGGCTGCCAGGTGACTCCTCCGACGTCCCGCCGGAGGAGGTGCGCAAAAAGGTCGAGCGTCAGTTCATGGGGACCGTGTGGGACGACCTGAACATCTGGCGCTACCAGGAGTACATCGAGAATCCCGCGCTGTCCCGCGTGGACGCGAAACCGTATATGGCGCTGCGCAAGTGGGCCAAACAGTTTTACGAAGTTCCCGCCACCCCGGCGTCGGTGTGAAACCCGACCTCGCCGAGGTCGCGGCGCCCGGCCACACCGCGATCGTCACGCAGGAGTGCCAGGGTGCGGTGGTCGGTCCCGATGCCGGGCTCAAGGCGCTGGCCGAGGAGGCCCGGCGAGAGGCGGTCCCGAACATCGCGAGGCTGCTGCCGGTCGCCCGCGACGCTGGTGTGGCGGTGGTGCACTGTCTGGTTCAGCGACGGCCGGACGGGCGGGGCGCCAACCACAACGCGAAGCTCTTCCGGATCAGCGGCGCCACCGGGAACGCCATCGCGCCCGGCACCCCGGGCGCCGAACTGCTGCCGGAACTGGGGCCGGAGCCGTCCGACGTCGTGCTGCGCAATCTCGGCGTCTCGACGATCGTCGCCGTCGGAGTGTCGGTCAACGTCGCGATCACCAACCTGGTGATGGACGCCGTCAACGCGGCGTACCGGATCGTCGTGCCGCGTGACGCGGTGGCAGGAATTCCCCGCGACTACGCCGATGCGATCATCGACAACACGTTGTCGCTGCTGGCGACGATCACCACCACCGACGAATTGATCGACTCATGGAAGTAGCCGCCCAGTGACCGACACCGAGGACGACATCCGCGAATTCGCCAGGGTCAAACCGGCTCTGGGGTCCCCGGAGATGGGTCGGTTCATCGCGGCGCTGCGCCGGCTGCAGAACATCACGGTCTCCAGCGATCCCGACGCTGCGCTGTGGAACGACTCCGCCGCGCTGCTCGAGAACGTGTGCGAGCGCCTGGAGGAACACCAGGCCCCGGCGGGCGTCGCCCCTGCGGGCCGGGCGCCCAATCTGCCCGGCAACGGCCACCCGTTGATGCCGCCGTGGCAGGTGGTGACGTCCGGATCAGACGAGGTCACAATGCGCGGCCACTTCAGCCGCTTCCACGTGGGCGGCAACGACGCCGTGCACGGCGGCGTCATCCCGCTGTTCTACGACTGGCACTTCGGCATGGTGGTGTCGGCCGCCGGGCGCCCCGACAGCCGAACCGCGTATCTGCACGTGGATTACCGGCGGGTGACGCCAATCGATGTACCACTCGAGGCGCGGGCGTGGATCGATTCGGTCGACGGGCGCAAACTGTTCGTGAGGGCGGAGATGACGGACGGGGACGGCAACGTACTATCCGAGGCCAATGGTCTGATGATCAAACTGCTTGCCCACCAGCCTTGAAAGGCACGATGTCTGTGACCACACAGTTCACGGTTCCGGCCGCCGCCGACACCGTCGCCGCCGTCATCGGCGATCGCGAGTTCATCGTCCAGGGCGATCGCCGCTACACCTACGCCCAGGTCGTCGAGCGCGCCAACCGCCTGGCCGCGTTCCTGCACAGCCGCGGCCTGGGCTGCCACGTCGAGCGCTCCGAACTCGCCGGTCACGAGGTGGGCCAGGACCTGTTGGGCATCTACGCCTACAACGGCCCCGAATATATCGAGGGCATGCTCGGCTCGTGGCGGGCCCGGGTCGCGCCGTTCAACGTCAACTACCGCTACGTCAAGAACGAATTGCAGTATCTGCTCAACGATTCCGGGGCCAGCGCGCTGCTGTACCACGCGACGTTCGCGCCCCGGGTCGCGGAGGTGCTGCCGGATCTGCCCAATCTCCGCGTGCTCATCCAGATCGCCGACGACTCCGGTAACGATCTGCTCGACGGTGCCGTCGACTATGAGTCGATCGTCGGCTCGGGCACCCCGGTGCTGCCGCCGATCGAGCCGTCGCCTGACGACCTCTACGTCCTCTACACCGGCGGCACGACGGGTATGCCGAAGGGCGTGCTGTGGCGCCAGCACGACATCTTCATGACCTCGTTCGGCGGCCGGAACATGGCCACCGGCGAGCTCATCACCTCGCTCGACGACATCGCCAAGCGGGTGGCGGAGGGTCCTGGCACCAAGATCCTCACCCTGCCGCCACTCATGCACGGTGCCGCACAGTGGGCCGCGATGACGGCGATGACCACGGGCCAGACCATCGTGTTCACCGCCAATCCCGGCAGCCTCGACGCCGATGAAGTGGTCGCGACCATCGAGCGCGAGAAGGCGCTGGTGGTGCAGGTGGTCGGCGACGCGGTCGCACGCCCGCTCGCCGACGCGATCGAGCGCAGCTCGGCCGACCTGTCGTCGCTCGCGGTGGTCGCCAACGGCGGGGCATTGCTGACTCCGACCGCCAAACAACGGCTCATTGACGTCAAGCCCGGGCTGATCGTCATGGACGGCGTCGGCTCCTCGGAGACCGGCATTCAGATGAACCACATGTCGGCCCCCGGCGCGGTGTCGACCGGCAAGTTCAACGCGGGCCCGGACACCTTCGTCGCGGCCGAGGATTTCAGCGCGATCCTCGAACCCGGCCACGACGGCATCGGCTGGTTGGCGCAGCGGGGCTATGTGCCGCTGGGATACAAGGGCGATGCGGAGAAGACCGCCAAGACCTTCCCGGTGATCGACGGTGTGCGGTACTCGATTCCGGGCGACCGTGCCCGCCATCAGGCCGACGGATCCATCGAACTGTTGGGCCGCGATTCGGTGACCATCAACTCCGGCGGCGAGAAGATCTTCGTCGAGGAGGTCGAGACCGCGCTGCTGTCGCATCCCGCGGTCGCGGACGTCGTGGTCGCCGGCCGGCCCAGCGAACGTTGGGGCCAGGAGGTGGTCGCGGTGGTCGCGCTTGTCGACGGTGCTAATACCGAGGCCCAGGAACTCATCGATCATGCCGCGAATTCGATTGCCCGCTACAAGCTTCCGAAGGCGATCGTGTTCCGCTCGGCGATCGAGCGCAGCCCTGCGGGCAAGGCCGACTACCGGTGGGCCCGCGACCAGGCGCTCAGCGCGAACGCCTGAGCCGACGCTTGGTTCGGTTGCGCGCCATCCACAGTCCGAGTGCGGTCGTCGCCCGCATCGACGGCGTGAACGGTGGCGCCGCGCGTCCGGTGATCGTGAACGGCAGGTCGGTGCCGACGATCGTGCGGTGATGGCTGAACGCGTCGAACCCCGCCTTGCCGTGGTAGGCGCCCATCCCGCTGCGACCCACTCCCCCGAACGGCGCCGCCGAAGGAATCATCTGCGCGGCGAAGTCGTTGCGTGCCACGCCGCCGCTCCGCGTGCTGCGGACAAAGCGCCGAAAGTCGTTGCCGTCGGGCCCATACCAATACGCGACGAGCGGCGACGGCCGCTGGTTGACGTAGTCGATGGCCTCATCGAGGTCGCGGTAGGGCCGCACTGCGAGCACGGGACCGAAGACCTCCTCGGCGGCGATTCTCATCCGGTCGTCGACATCACGCACGAGGGTCGGTGCGATCTTGCGGGTCCCACGGTCGGGCAGCGCTTCACCGGCCGGCGCGGCAGTCTCGACGCGCGCACCCCTCGCCCGCGCGTCGTCGACGAGCCCGACCACTCGATCGAAGTTCGCCTCGTTCACCGACGAGCAGTAGTCGTCGTTGTCGACGATCGTCGGAAACATCTGCCGCCACGTCTCTTTCACGATCTCGACGAAGGCGTCCTCGCGGTCGTCGGGCACGAAGACGTAGTCGGGGCAGACACAGACTTGTCCTCCGTTGATCATCCGCGATCGGGCAACGCGGGCGGCG
>NZ_LZJE01000087.1:0-10543 GCF_001666865.1 Mycobacterium sp. E136 | reverse complement strand
TGCGCCGTCATCGCCACCAACACCCGCTCCAACCGACCAACCAACCCACGCACACTGCCCGCATCAAACACATCGGTTCGGTACTCAACCGCCCCCGAAATCCCTGCGGGCTCACCGTCTTTCGTCCACTGCTCGGCCAACGAGAAGGTGAGGTCCATGCGTGCGGTCTGGGTGTCGGCGGGCAGCGGCGACACCTGTACATCACCGAATGGCAGTTCGGCAGGGGAATCGGTGACATGCCGTGCGAAGTTCTGCCAGGCGAGCATCACCTGTACCAACGGGTGGTGAGTCAACGATCGTGCCGGGTTGATTCGCTCGACCAGAACCTCGAACGGCACATCTTGATGTTCATACGCCGCCAGGCTTCGTTGCCTCACCTGCCCGAGCAACTCGGCAACCGTTGGGTCACCGGCGACATCGACCCGCAGTATCAGCGTATTGACGAAGAATCCGACCAGACCATCGAGCGCGGGATCGCGCCGCCCGGCGATCGGGAAGCCGACCGCCACATCGTTGCTGGCGCTCAGCTTCGACAGCAGTACCGCCAGGGCGGCCTGCACCACCATGAAACTGGTCGCATTATGCGCGCGAGCGACTTCACGCACCTTCTGCTGCAACTCGACCGGCCAGTGCAAAGTGACCCACGCCCCCCGGTAGTCCGCCACCGGCGGATACGGGCGATCGGTCGGCAGGTGCAACCGCTCGGGCATTCCGGCCAGCGTTTTCTCCCAGTAGGCAACCTGCGCGGCGATCCGGCTCTCTGGGTCGTCGACATCGCCCAATTGCTCTCGCTGCCACAGCGTATAGTCGACGTACTGCACTGGCAGCGGCTCCCAATGCGGAGCTTGTCCGACGCATCGGGCGGCATACGCAGCCGCCAAATCACTGACGAGCGGTTCAATCGATACGCCATCGGCGGCGATATGGTGCACGGCGGCCGCGAGAACGAACTCTTCGTCGGCCAGGCGGAAAAGCTTTGCCCGCAACGGAATCTCGGTCGCCAAGTCGAACGGGCGACGCACCTCGGTGTTGACGGCCTCAGCGAGGCGGCCCTCGGGCCATCCCGCGGCATCGACCACTTCCCAACAGAGGTCGACGTCTTCGACCGGCACGATGAGTTGCTGCGGCGTTCCCTGGGGCGCGACGAACAGAGTGCGGAGGCTTTCGTGGCGGCCAACCACATCGGCCAGGGCCTGACCCAAGGCCCGCGGGTCAAGCCGGCCATAAATGCCGAAGGCCACCGCGATGTTGTAAATCGCGGACGGACCTTGCAACTGGTCGATGAACCACAATCGCTTTTGGGCGAACGACAACGGCACGGCTGCGGGCCGCTCCATGGGCTGCAGCGGCTCCAGCCCGCCACCGTCCACACCCACCCGGGACGCCAATTGGGCGACAGTCGGCTCCTCGAAGAAGGTGGGAACCGCGAGACCCGCCGCCAGAGACTTGTTGGCCATCGCGATGACTCGCATTGCCAAGATGCTGTCCCCGCCCAGCTCGAAGAACGAGTCGTCGACACCGACGCGTTCCACGCCGAGCACCTGGGCGAAGATGCCGGCCAAGATCTCTTCGGTCGGAGAGTTGGGTGCGCGATACCGATCGACATCGGCGTACTCCGGCGCCGGCAGGGCGCGCCTGTCAAGTTTGCCGTTGGCCGTCAACGGCAGCGCATCCATCACCACGACCGCCGAGGGAACCATGTAGCCCGGCAGGCGTTCCCCCAACGCGTCGCGAAGCTCCGCGGGATCCGCGGTGCCGGTCACGTATCCCACCAGCCGTTTGTCGCCAGGCTGGTCCTCGCGGGCCACCACCGCCGCCTGTTCGACCCCCGGATAGCCGGCCAAAGCCGCCTGCACCTCACCGAGTTCGATCCGGTAGCCGCGGATCTTGACCTGCTCATCAGCGCGGCCCAAGTGCTCCAGCTGGCCGTCAGCGCCCCAACGCACCAGATCGCCGGTGCGATACATACGTTCCCCGACCCCGCCGAACGGGCACGCTACGAACCGCGAGGCGGTCAGCCCCGGTCGACGCACATATCCGCACCCGAGACGGCCGGCAACATACAACTCGCCGACTACGCCCGCCGGCAGCGGGCGCAACCACTGATCGAGAACAAAGAACGCGGCGCCGGGAACCGGAGTACCGATCGGCACCACATCCGACCCCTCGACCAGCGGGTCGCTGATCGCCGCGAACATCGACGTCTCTGTTGGGCCGCAGACGTTGATCATCACCCGACCGGGCGCCCACCGATCGGCCAGTTCGGTTGGGCACGGCTCGCCGCCCATGATCAGCAACTGCACCGACTCCAACCCTTGGTGCGGCAAAACCGCCAGAGCAGAAGGAGTCTGGCTGACCACGCTGACGCGCTCAGAGATCAACAGTGCATGGAAATCCTCGGCCGAACGAACCACCTCGTCGGGCACCACGACCAGTCGTGCCCCGTGCAGCAATGCCCCGAAGATCTCTTGGACCGAGACGTCGAAGCCCAAGGAGTGCCACTGCGACCAAACGCCGGTCAACGGCAGATGATCAGGCAATGCCCCCAACATTTGAGTGACCGCGTGATGTGCAACGGCCACTCCCTTGGGCACACCGGTCGTTCCCGACGTGTAGATGATGTAGGCCAGGTCGTCGGGCGATGGCCCGGGCAGGGCCTCGGTCGGCTGATCCGCGATGCGTGGGTCGTCGACGTCGATGACCGGCAACGCGCCGCCCAGCCGCTCGGCCAACCCCGCCGTGCTGACCGCTACCACTGGCGCAGCGTCGGCGAGCATGAATCCGATGCGCGCATCAGGATGCATCGGATCGATCGCCAGATATGCCGCACCGGCTTTGAGCACCGCCATGATCACTACGACGGCCTGCGCCGACCGCGGCAACAGCAGGGCCACACACTCACCCGGGCCCACACCTTCGGCGGACAGCAAGTGAGCCAACTGATTAGCGGCCTCATCCAGCTCGCGGTATGTCCAGGCTTGCTGAGCATCGTTCAGCGCCACGGCCTCCGGAGCGCGGGCGACCTGCGTGGCGAACAGCGCCGGGATCGACACCGGCGGATCCGCAGGCTCATTCAACACCGTCCGGTGGCCGAGCTCATCCAGCCGGGCATGTTCGGTGGCATCAAGGCAATCCACCGACGACAGTCGGCGCTTCGGGTCAGCTGCCATGGCTGCCAACACCCGTTCGAACCGCCCCACCAACGCCTCAACACTGGCCGCGTCGAACACATCGGTGTCATATTCGATGCGAAGACCCAACTGGCGACCGGGGCGCGCCGCCACCGTCAGCCGGTAATGGTTGTACTCGTAGGCGTTTATTTCGGGGATCGTCATTTCGTGATCGCCCGAAAGCGCTTCGGTGTCAATCGGATAATTCTCGTAGAGGAAGAGTGTGTCGAACAACTGATCGTGCCCCGCGGCACGCTGGATCTCATTCAGTGGAAGGTGCTGATGCTCGACAGTTCGGTTGTGCGCGCTCTGCATCTGGTCGAGTAGGTCGGTTGTCGTGGTAGCCGTTGTGAGAGTTGCGCGCACCGGCACGGTGTTGATCAACATGCCGACCATCAATTCCGCGCCGGGAACCTCAGCCGGCCGGCCCGACACCGCCATCCCGAATGCGACGTCACTCTGTCCGGTCAACTGACACAACAATTGAGCGAATGCGCTCTGCAACGCGATGTTGATGGTGGTGTGATGTGCACGCGCCAGGTCGCCGAGGACCCGCGTGGTGTGTTCCGAAATCAGATGCGAAGCCACACCTCGCCGCCCCAGCCCCGCACCGCCGGGCGGACCGACGAGTGTCGGTGTCTCGAACCCGGCGAACAACGAAGCCCACGACGTCTGCGCGGAAGCCCGATCCTGTGCAGCCAGCCAGCTGACGAAGCTCCGGTAGGAGGCGGGTTCCGGGAGGCGCTGACCGTAGTAAGTGGCAATGATCTCCTGCAGTAGGACGGGACGCGACCAGCCGTCCATCACGATGTGGTGATTGGTCAGCACGAATCGGTGTCGATCCGGCGCGATCCGGATCAACGCCGCGCGGAACGCCGGCGGATTCGCGAAATCGCAAACGGCGGAACGCTCGGCGGCGCACACCTTCTGAACCTGATCCTCGGCATCTACGGCTTCTGCGTTCAGCTCGACGTACCGCCAGGGCGCTGTTGGTTCGGCCGGGATCACCTGCACCGGCTCGTCGAATTGTGAACAGAAGCGGGCCGCCAAGTGTGGATGCCGGCCGACAACCGTCTGCACCGCGTCACGTAACCGGTCCGGATCCAGTGGCCCGGCCACGGTCACATCGAGTTGCACCGCGTACACATCATCGCTACTGCCCGCGGCACTACTTGTGTAGAACAGCAAACCCTGTTGGAGGGGGGTCAACGGCAGCACGTCGGCGACGTTGTCTTTTCGGCACAACTCGTCCAGCTGTTGCTGAGTCAGTCGGGTCGGCGCCAGATCCGAAGGCGTCAAACCGCCGCCACCGGCACGAACATGTGCGCAGATACCTTTCAGAGCCTCGAACCACAGCCGGCTGAGCTTGCGTACCTGTGACCGATCGAGTGCCGACCGCGCCCACCTCCAGTTGGCGTGCAGCTGCGGGCCGGTGTCTGTTTCGGCGGTGCCGGCGTTGAGCTCGACGGTGTGCGACAACTGCACAGGGATGGCAGCGGCTGCGCCGGCAAGCGACAAGCCCTCCGGACTGATCCGCCACAAGTCCTCGGAAAGCTCGGCGCCAGCCGCGCCCAGCCGCCCGAGATAGTTGAACCCGATCGCTGGATCCTGTTCCGGCAGTTCAACTTCGGCATTCAGATAGCGCAGAAGTCCGTAGGTCACAGGGTCGGGCAACGCCCGCAGCTGCTCCTTGGCTTCCTTGATCACCGTGCCCAGTGCAGGCTCACCCGTGACCACCTGAGCCCAGTTCAGGCAGCCAACGGCCAGCGAAACCGGGTATTTGGTGGTGAACCAGCCGACCGTGCGTGTCAGGTCGACATCGGCGGCCAGCTCCTCGTGTCGGCCGTGGCCCTCGACGTCGATGCCGACGGGAGCGTTGCCGGTGCTCAGGAATTCCGCGCACGCCAATCCGAACGCAATCAGCAGAATGTCTTGTACGCCGGCATGAAACGCCGCGGGCACCTCACCCATCAGCATCCGGGTCGTATGAGTGTCGAGTTCAACCGACAAGAATCCGGCCGTGGTGAACGTGTCCTCAGCCGGCTGCACCGCCGGCAATGCAGGTCTGGTCGCCGCAATACGTCGCCACGCATCAGCGTGTCGTACGACCGTGCTGGAGTACGCGTACTCGGCCAGCAGCGATGACCACCTGGCGAACGACGTTCCAGGCGTCGGCAAGAGCACGGGTTGCCCGCTGTGATGCTGAGCCCACGCGATGTTCAAGTCCTCCAACAGGATTCGCCATGAGACGCCGTCAACGGCGAGATGGTGAATGATCATCACCAGCTGGCTCGTGGAGGTCACCCACAGGGCGCTCAGCATCACACCGGACGCCGGGTTCAACCGCGACCGCGCCGCCACCAGTGCGTCGTCGGACAACATGTCCACCGTGAGGAGGTACTCGCCAATGTCGATCGATCCCGCCTCGGGCACCTCGAGTGACCAACCGCCGGCGCCGTCATCGCCAACGTGCAAGCGCAACATGGCATGCCGGTCCAGCAATGCCTGCAACACCGCCACGACGTCGGCCTCGGTCACCTCGCCGGGAGCCTGCAGCACCATCGTTTGGTTGAACTGCTCGACCGGTCCTTCCATGCCGTGCAACCAATGCATGATCGGAGTCGGGACGACTGGTCCGATACCCTGATCCTCTGGCCCATCGTCACCGTCGGCCACCCTTGCGACCCGGGCAAGCTTGGCCACGGTCTGTTCCACGAAGACATCCGGCGGCCGACACAACACACCAGCTGCCCTGGCACGGGCTACCACCTGCATCGACAGGATGCTGTCGCCGCCGAGCTCGAAGAACGAGTCGTCGACCCCGACTCGCTCCAACCCCAACACCTGCGCATAAATCGCGGCGAGGATTTCCTCGGTCGGAGTCGCCGGCGCACGGTAGCGATCGGCGGCCTGATAATCCGGTGCGGGAAGAGCCCGTTTGTCGAGTTTGCCGTTGGGGGTGAGCGGCAACGCGTCGATCATCACGATCGCAGAGGGAACCATGTAGGCCGGTAACCGCTCGGCCAGCGCCGCTCGGGCCGCGGCCGGGTCCGCGGTACCGGTGAAGTAGCCCACCAATCGCTTATCGCCTGCGCGGTCTTCGCGAGCGATCACCACGGCATGATCCACGCCATCGCAGGCGGCCAACGCGGCCTGGACCTCGCCGAGTTCGATGCGGAAGCCGCGGATCTTGACCTGCTCATCGGCACGGCCGAGATATTGCAGCTGACCCTCGGGACCCCAGCGCACCAAGTCGCCGGTGCGATACATCCGTCCCCCGGGAGACCCGAACGGACAGGCCACGAAGCGTGAGGCCGTCAACCCGGCCCTCAGCCAATACCCAACTGCGACACCGCCACCGGCGATGTACAACTCGCCGACCACACCCGGCGCCACCCGGCGCAATCCCGCATCGAGCACGAACAGCGCCGTCCCCACCACCGGAGACCCGATCGGCACGGCATCCGCACCGGCCTGCAACGGCGCACTCATCGCCGCGTACACCGTGGCTTCTGTGGGACCGTATGCGTCGATCATCTTCCGTCCGGGTGCCCACCGATCCACCAGCTCGATCGGACAAGCCTCACCGGCCACCATCAACACCGTGGACTCCAGCCCTTCGGCCGACAACATCCCGGCTGCGGATGGGGTATGACACAACACGCTGACCTGCTCGTCGAGCAGCAGGGTGTGGAGGTCGTCGGGCGAGCCCGCCACATTCTCCGGCACCACAACCAACCGGCCACCGGTCAACAGGGCTCCGAATACCTCCCACACAGAAACGTCGAACGACAGGGAATGCCACTGCGACCACACGCGCCCGTTCTCGGGCGGCAGCGCGACATCCACTGATGCCATCAGTTGGGTCACGTTGCGATGAGCGACTGCAACCCCTTTCGGCACTCCGGTTGTGCCTGACGTGTAGATGAGGTAGGCGATGTCATCGGCCGCGGGCCCCGGAAGGGCGGTGGTGGGCTGTGATGTCACGGCGCCGTCTTCGACGTCGATGACCAGCAGATCGCCGTCGTCGAGGCGGTCTGCTGACCCGGTAGTCGTGAGGGCCGCGACCGGTGCGGCATCGGCAACCATGAACGAGATCCGCGCCTGCGGCAGAACCGGGTCGATCGGCACGTACGCCGCCCCGGTCTTGAGTACGGCCAGTATTGCCATGATCGCCTCGGCGGAGCGTGAAAACAGCAGCGCCACACACTGTCCCGGGCAGGCGCCGGCTCCGGCCAGATGATGCGCCAGCCGGTTGGTGGCCTCATCGAGCTCACGGTAGGACCACTTCCGCTGGCCGTCGCTCAGCGCAATCGCCTCGGGCGTCCGAACCACCTGCTGGGCGAACATCTCCGGAATCGAAACGGCTGTCGCCGGCGGCGCCGTCAGCGCAGACCGATTACCCCACTCATCGAGTTGATCGTGCTCGTCGTCGTCGACGAGATCGATGGCCAGAAGCCGCCTCGTGGTATCGGCGGTCATGATTGCTGACCCGAATCCGCGGTCATCGCCATCAAAACTCGCTTGAAGCGCTTGACGAGCGCGGCGATGCGGGCGGTGTCGAACACGTCGGTGTCGAATTCGATCCGCAGCTCGAGTTCGCGGCCGGGAGCGGCTTGCACCGATAGTGGGTAGTGGTTGTATTCCCGTGGAGTGATCTCGGTGATGGCCAACTCGTTGACTCCTGACGATTCGACGTTGTCGATCGGGTAGTTCTCGTAGATGAAGAGGGTGTCGAACAATTGGTCATGTCCGGTGGCACGGTGGATTTCGCTCAACCCGACGTACTGGTGATCCAATGTGTCGTTATAGGTGTCCCGAAGCTGATCGAGAAGTTCGGCGACGGTGGTTGCCGGGGTTATGTATGCCCGCACCGGAACCGTGTTGATCATCAGCCCCACAATCGATTCCGCATCAGCCACCTCCGCCGGTCGTCCCGCGACGGCGGTACCGAAGGCGACGTCGTATTGACCGGTCAACCACACGAGCAGCTGGACCCACACGGCCTGCAGAACGATGTTGACGGTGGTGTGGCGGGAGCGGGCCAGTTCTCCGAGTGCACGCGTGGTCTCCTCAGAAACCCGGAACGATTCGACGCCTCGCCGTCCCATGCCCGCTCGTTCCGGCGGACCCACCAGAGTGGGGCTTTCGAATCCCGCGAATGTCTTGCGCCAAACGTCCTGTGCGGCAACGCGGTCCCGAGCGGCCAGCCACTCGACAAAGCTCCGGTATGAAGCGGGTGCAGGCAACCGCTGCCCGTAGTAGCTCGCGATGATCTCCCTCAGCAGTATCGAGGTGGACCAGCCGTCCAGCAGGATGTGGTGATTGGTCAGCAGGAATCGATGCTCATCCTTCGCGGTCCGGATCAGCGCCGCGCGGAAGGCCGTCTGGCCTGCGAGGTCACACACGGCCGCGCGCTCGGAGGCGGCCGTTTCCTGAATCAGCGCACCGATGTCCAGGTCGGCGACGGTCAGGTCGACGTATCGCCACGGCACTGCGGGGTCAGCTGGGATGACCTGTACCGGCTCGTCGAACCGATCACAGAATTGGGCGGCAAGGTTGGGGTGCCGGTGGACGACCATGCGCACGGCATCGCGCAGTCGGTCGGCATCCAGAGCGCCGGTGATCGTGATATCGAGCTGGACCGCGTACACGTCGTCGTCGTGACCCTGTGCGGTGCTGGTATGAAACAGCAGTCCCTGCTGCAGCGGGGTCAGCGGGAGCACGTCAGCGACGCGGTGCTCGTGCTGCAGTTCATCCAGCTGCTTCTGAGTGAGCCGCGCAGGCCTGATATCCGAAGGGGTCAGGCCGCCGCCGCCGGATCTGACGTGCGCGCAGATGCCTACCAAGGCTTCGAACCACAACCGGCTCAACGTGTCCACTTGTTCGTGCGCGAACGCTGATTGCGCCCATCGCCAGTTGGCGTGGAGCTTCGGGCCTGTTTCGGAATCGGCGGTGACGGCGTTGAGCTCCAGGGTGTGCGCAAGCGGCAATGGCAGTGCCGCAGCGGCACCGGTCTGCGCCAGCCCTTCCTCGCTGACCCGCCACAGATCACCTGACAGGTCGGCGGCCGCCGCGCCCAGCCGGCCCAGATAGTTGAACCCGATCATCGAGTCCGACCCGCTTACGTCCACATCGGAATTGAGATACCGCAGCAGGCCGTAGGTCAGACCATCCGGCAGTCCGCGCAGCTGTTCCTTGGCATCTTTGATCAAGGCTCCCAGCGCGGCCTCGCCGGCCGCGACCTGACCCCAATCAAGCCCGCCGACCGTCAAGGACACCGGGTAGAGGGTGGTGAACCAGCCGACCGTGCGCGACAGATCCACATCGCTCGCCAGTTCCTCGTGACGTCCGTGACCCTCGACATCGATACCGATCGGCATACGGCCGGAGTCGAGGAACTCAGCACATGCGATGGCGAAGGCGATCAAGAGAATGTCGTTGACTCCGGTGTGGAATGCCGCCGGCACCTCACTCAGGAGGAGATTGGTGGTTTCGGCGTCCAGCGACACAGACAAGTGGCCGGCCGTGGCGAACGTATCCACCGCGGGTTGCACCGGTGGCAACAGCGCCGGCGTTGCGGCCACCTGCTGCCACACCTCGGCCTGCTGCACCACCTCTGGATGGTGGGCGCGTTCGGCCAGCAGTGACGCCCATCGAGCGAACGACGTCACCGGCGCCGGCGGCGCCACTGGCTGTCCGCTGTGATGCTGGGCCCAGGCGATGTTCAGGTCCTCCAACAGAATTCGCCACGACACCCCGTCGACGGCCAGGTGGTGGACGATCAACGCTAGTTCGCCCGTCGTGGTCACCCACAGCGCGCTGACCATCACGCCGGCGGCCGGGTTCAACCGCGACCGTGCCGCCAGCACCGCATCGTCGGACAACACGTCGACCGACCGCAGGCAATCACGCGCGTCTATCGCCCCGGCTTCAGGCACGGAGAGCGACCAGCCGTCGTTGTCGTCGTCCTCGACGCGCAACCGCAGCATCGCGTGCCGATCGAGCAAGGCCTGCAACACGAATACCACGTCAGCCTCAGCAACCCCGGGGGGAGCCTTCACCACCATGGTCTGGTTGAACTGTTCGATCGGACCTTCCATGTCGTGCAACCAACGCATGATCGGCGTCTCGATCACGGGACCGATACCCTCGTCGACCGGCTCACCTGCACCGTCGGCCACCCTGGCCACCCTTGCCAACCGAGCGACCGTCTTCTCGACGAAGATGTCCCGTGGCCGGCAGACCACACCGGCCGCGCGTGCCCGGGCGACCACTTGCATCGACAGGATGCTGTCGCCGCCGAGTTCGAAGAAGGAGTCGTCGACGCTGACGCGGTCTAGGCCCAGGACTTGGGCGTAGATGCCGGCCAG